>NZ_JBOEQF010000430.1:0-1623 GCF_050689315.1 Aerococcus sp. L_32 | reverse complement strand
TCTGAACGCCCTGACTCCCATCCTGTGGCTTAGCATATGAATTTCTTAAGAAGTTTGATATAATGAATTAATTAATGAGCGACAGATTCAGAATTTTGGGGTGTATGATATGAAGTGGAGTATTCCAAGTAAGATAATCGAGCAAGGCCGTGCTTTGGTAAAGGAAAATCGGGTGCTTAAAGTAGTACCAGATGAAGAAAATACTGTTTGGCGTGCAGAAGTGCTTGATGATGACACGTATACCGTGATCTTAGATGGAACTGCTAAAGAAGAGGATGTTTGTCAGTGCCAAGTTTTTCAGAAAAAAGGCTACTGCGAACATACAGTTGCAGTAGAACTTTTCTTAAGAGAAATGGGCATGACGCGCGTCCACCAATTTAATGAAGAATTGAAACGTTATCCAGAAGTAGATGATGAAGCAGAACTACAAGTGAATGAAGTCCTTGAAGGTTATTTAAGTCATCGTCAAGTAACCAGTCCTGTGAAACGTTTGCCGCGAACTAGTCGAGTGAAAGTTACACTAGAAATTCAATTTGATGAAGTAAGACCTTATATTATTTCTTACGAAGATATTGCTTACTTACGAATTCGCGTAGGTGTCAACAACCTGTACTACGTGACAGATATGGATAATTTCTTCCAAGCTGTTATCCAAGATACCTTATATATTTTGCCAAATCGTGACCGTGAAGAAATTTGGTTATCGCCTTCAACACTAGGCCAAGATACCTATGACTTGCTAGTTGAATTAGCCAATGCGTACAGCTTACGAAATAAATGGCTTTTACTAGTCATGAACACACCAGAAAATAAAAAAAATACCCAACGCTTTTATTTAATGAGTGAGGAATTGAATCGCTTGAAAGATTTATATCTTGCAGATAACCGGATTTCTATCCGCTTTAAATTAGATGGTAATGCTATAAAACCGACCTTTTCAAATGATAAAGCCCTGGTATTTAGTCTGAAGAAAGACAATGACCTGTATCAATTAACTTGGGATCAATCAGTCAATTGGCTGGCGCAATATGGTTTACTGATTCAAGATGAAACCTTATATGAAACCACTCAAGACAGCAATTTCTATGATGATTTGCGCTTTTTACAAGGATTCTTTGCGGAGAATGACTATCAAATCACCTTGCCAGAAGAAGAAATGACCTACTTTATCAGTTTATTTGGCCGGACTCTGATGGCTTACAGTGAAATTGACCAATTAGACCAAGTCTTTGAATTATACCAAGAAGACTTGCAAGTGCATGTGACACTTGACGTTGAGGGGACAGATTTATATGTGACCCCTGAATATCAGTACGGTGAATTTTTAGTATCAGATGAGGCAGAAAATCAAGTATTACCAGATGATAACACAATTTTAGTCCGAGACTTTTCGGGCGAAGTATCGGTTGAAAACACCTTGAAAGCTTTAGGCTTTGTCTCGGAAAAGGGTGCCTTCGTCCAACGTTTCGACAACTTGACTGACGTCATGACCAATATTGAAAATTTCGGTCGTTTATTCATTGACCAATGGGACATTAAATATGGTAAATTCCTGCGCAATGTCTATGACAACAAAGTCAATGCAACTGTGAAAATGACACCAAGTGACGGGAGTCGATTCTT
>NZ_JBOEQF010000429.1:0-1625 GCF_050689315.1 Aerococcus sp. L_32 | reverse complement strand
TTGACAAAATAAAACTAAATTAGGTTGGTAGGTTTGCAGTAAGGCCTTTGGATATGTTTGCGTACTAAGGATGGTCACCGGATGAATATGGTACCTTTTGTACAATTTTCTAAAATAAGCAAGTGAATACTTTTGCTTAAATCGCCCCCAGGCCTTTAATTTTTGCGTATCTTGGATTCCATGAATATGCCTGTCTAAGTCTTCAACACTAGTCACTTGGGCTTGAATGATATCGGCCAATTCCCGGTAGGTAAATACACCAGATTCAAAGGCATAAACCAGCATAGATTCTGTCATAGCTAAAACATCTTCCTCATTTTTGAGCATCATATCCATATATGGATTTTCAATTTCAAATAACACAAAACCACCCCTTTACATGTATATACGTAGGAGGTGGTTGAAATTGACCATTTAGATTGATTGTTTTTTATACATAATTTTTCACTGGCGCAAAAGTCTTGCGGTGAATTGGACTTGGACCGTATTTTTTTAAGCCATCTAGGTGTTGTTTAGTCCCATACCCAGCATTGGCTTCAAAGCCATAACCTGGATATAAGTCTGCGTATTCTGCCATCAATTTATCCCGGTATTCCTTAGCATAAATGGAGGCTGCTGCAATGGCATAAACTGTCGCGTCGCCCTTGATAATGGCCTCTTGCGGCGCCTTCTTGTAGTCATTCAAATGGACAGCATCGACCAAGACATAATCAGGAGCCGGATGTAATTGATCTAAAGCAGATATCATGGCTTGCTTTGTAGCAATTAAAATGTTGGTTTGGTCAATTTCTTCAGCAGTTTGGATCCCGATTGTTTTTGCGATAGCATATTTTTCAATATCTGCCACCAATGCTTGGCGTTTTGTATGGGATAACTGTTTAGAGTCATTAAAGTATACAGGAGGCATGTCACTAGGCAAAATAACGGCACTAGTGACAACGGGCCCGGCTAACGGACCACGTCCCACTTCATCTACCCCAGCAATCAATTGGTAGCCTTGTTGACGCAATTCGTTTTCTCGTGTTTTCAGCTGTTCAATCTGGTCTAAGATGGCTTGTTGCTTAACTATGGCCTTGTCATAGCGTAATAAGGCGTTTTGCACCCCTTTGCGGCTATCTTCTCGTAAGGCCTGTACGTAGACTGGATCAACCTCACTTGAGGCCAAGTAGGCTTGAATTTGGCCGATTTTTAAATTACCTAAGTCAGCGAGGTCAAAGGCTGTCTTTTTCTCCTCAGTCATTTAATCACTTACCTGAATATTTTCTAAAATTTGGTATTCTTCAATCCGGTCTAGGGTCATGCGGCCCAATTTACCGTCTCGATAGTCACGGATAATCTTGTCTGAAGCGCGGTCGTAGTCTTCTAACATGCCCATGCGCTTGGTTAAGGCCATCAGTAGGTCAGGATAAGGCGGATGGACGTCTTCGGCATTGATTGGGTAGTGGTTGCTGATGGCTTCCGGGTAATGATGTAGGAAGAATTCTAGGGCGAATAAAGCCACATCATCCTTGTAGAAATGGGTGTCTTTAATCCCACCAGTTAGGGCCAATTTGTCAGCTACTTCTTGGTCTTCAAATTTCGGCCATAAAATACCTGGTGTGTCCAAAAGTTCAAAATCTTTATCT
>NZ_JBOEQF010000428.1:0-1625 GCF_050689315.1 Aerococcus sp. L_32 | reverse complement strand
CTGACAAAATAAAACTAAATTAGGTTGGTAGGTTTGCAGTAAGGGCTTTGGATATCTTTGCGTATTGAGGATGGTCACCGGATGAATATGGTACCTTTTGTACAATTTTCTAAAATAAGCAAGTGAATACTTTTGCTTAAATCGACCCCAGGCCTTTAATTTCTGTGTATCTTGAAGCCCTTGGATATGCCTGTCTAATTCTTCAAGTGTAGTCACTTGGGCTTGAATCATATCGGCCAATTCCCGGTAGGTAAATACACCAGATTCAAAGGCATAAACCAGCATAGATTCTGTCATAGCTAAAACATCTTCCTCATTTTTGAGCATCATATCCATATACGGATTTTCAATTTCAAATAACAAAAAACCACCCCTTTACATGTATATACGTAGGAGGTGGTTGAATTTGACCATTTAGATTGATTGATTTTTATACATAATTTTTCACTGGCGCAAAAGTCTTGCGGTGAATAGGACTTGGACCGTATTTTTCTAGGCCATCTAGGTGTTGTTTAGTCCCGTACCCAGCATTGGCTTCAAAGCCGTAACCTGGATATAAGTCTGCGTATTCTGCCATCAATTTATCCCGGTATTCCTTAGCATAGATGGAGGCTGCTGCAATAGCATAAACCGTCGCGTCGCCCTTGATAATAGCTTCTTGAGGCGTCTTCTTGTAGTCATTCAAATGAACAGCATCGATTAAGACATAATCAGGTGCCGGATGCAATTGATCTAAAGCAGACATCATGGCTTGCTTTGTGGCAATTAAGATGTTGGTTTGGTCAATTTCTTGGGCTGTTTGGATCCCGATTGTCTTAGCAATGGCATATTTTTCAATGTCCGCCACCAAGGCTTGGCGTTTTGCATGGGATAACTGTTTGGAATCATTAAAGTAGACAGGAGGCATGTCACTAGGCAAAATAACGGCACTTGTCACAACCGGGCCAGCTAAAGGACCACGTCCAACTTCATCTACCCCAGCTATCAATTGGTAGCCTTGTTGACGCAATTCGTTTTCTCGTGTTTTCAGCTGTCCAATCTGGTCTAAGATGGCTTGTTGCTTAACTATGGCCTTGTCATAGCGTAATAAGGCGTTTTGCACCCCTTTGCGCCTATCTTCTCGTAAGGCCTGTACGTAGACTGGATCAACCTCACTTGAGGCCAAGTAGGCTTGAATTTGGCCGATTTTTAAATTGCTTAAATCAGCGAGGTCAAAGGCTGTCTTTTTCTCCTCAGTCATTTAATCACTTACCTCGATATTTTCTGAAATTTTGTATTCTTCAATTCGGTCTAGGGTCATGCGGCCCAATTTACCGTCTCGATAGTCACGGATAATCTTGTCTGAAGCCCGGTCGTAGTCTTCTAACATGCCCATACGCTTGGTTAAGGCCATCAGTAGGTCAGGATAAGGCGGATGGACGTCTTCGGCATTGATTGGGTAGTGGTTGCTGATGGCATCCGGGTAATGATGTAGGAAGAATTCTAGGGCGAATAAGGCCACATCATCCTTGTAGAAATGGGTGTCTTTAATCCCACCAGTTAGGGCCAATTTGTCAGCTACTTCCTGGTCTTCAAATTTCGGCCATAAAATACCTGGTGTGTCCAATAGTTCAAAATCTTTATCG
>NZ_JBOEQF010000427.1:0-1626 GCF_050689315.1 Aerococcus sp. L_32 | reverse complement strand
GAAATAATGAGATTAAAGCGCCACCAAGCGCTTAATATCAACAGTAGCCTCCGCAGCTCATAAGGCATGCGGAGGCTGTTTCGTTGTCTAACCAAATTTTTATCTGCAAGTGGGTGTTAATTTTCGCAATTGGTCAAGATTTGTTAGATAATAGGTGAGTATTTATTTAGGAGGGAAGAAATGTTTTCAATTTTTAAAAAATTGGGTTGGTTTTTTAAATTGCGGTGGAAGAGCTATGCCTTTGGGATAACGGCATTGGTTACCTGTGCTATTTTATCTGCTATGACCCCTAGAATTGTAGGGAATATGGTAGACCAATTAGCAGCAGGCTCTTTAACTGGGCAATTATTAATCACTCAAACAGGCCTTATTTTATTATTGGCTATTATTATGTATGTACTTCGTTACGGTTGGCGGACGATTATTTTTGGAAATTCGACTTTACTAGAATCAATTATGCGTAATCGTTTGTTTAGTCATTTTACAAAAATGGATGCCACTTTTTACCATAAATATCGGACGGGTGACTTGATGGCCCATGCCACAAACGACTTAGCGGCCTTGCGATTTGTTGCTGGTGGGGGAATTCTGACCTTAACAGATTCTATCTCCATTTCTGTTGTGACCTTGTTCTCTATGTTTGTCTTAATCGACTGGCAATTAACGCTAGTGACCATTCTGCCATTCCCTATTCTAATTGTGGTGGCCCGTGTTCTGGGACGAATCATTAACAAGCGGTTCCGTAAATCGCTTGAAGCTTTCTCTAGTTTAAATGACGAAGTCCAAGAAAATGTTTCTGGGATGAAAGTCATCAAAACGTTCGGGGAAGAAGAAGACTACTACCAAGATTTCGTTGAAAAAACAGACCAAGTGGTCGAAATGAACCGTAAAGTTTACCAAGCGGATGCGGCTTACACGCCAATGATTGAGATTATCACTGGTTTAACTTATGTATTGACTATCTTCTTTGGGACTTACTTTATCCAAAATGGTCGGATCACAGTCGGTGACTTGATTGCCTACATTTCATACTTGTCTATGATGGCTTGGCCTTTAATTGCAGTCGGCCACCTAGTCAATACGCTTGAGCGTGGAAACGCATCGTGGGACCGGGTGTCTGAATTGTTGGACGAGCAGCCAGCTATCGTTGAAGCTGATCAAGCTATTACAACGCCGATTCAAGGGGCTATCCATTTTGACATTCAGAAATTTGCCTACCCAGATGACGGCCGGACGAAATTATCGGATACGCGTTTCCACTTGAAAGAGGGGAATATGCTTGGTGTAGTTGGTCGTACCGGGTCTAGCAAAACGACAATTTTCAAGTTGCTGATGCGTGATTATGACCAATACGGAGGCCAAATTACCTATGACGGCAAAGATATCAAAGATTTTAGTTTAAATACACTTTCTTCAGCAATCGGTTATGTACCACAAACGAATTTCCTATTTTCAAATACGATTTTAGAAAACATTCGCTTTGGGAATCCAGACCTATCTGAAGAAGAGGTCATTCACTACGCCAAAGTAGCGGATATTCACGAAGACATCATGAAATTCCCCGAAGGTTACCAAACGGAAGTTGGGGAACGTGGGGTGTCCTTATCTGGTGGTCAAAAACAACGA
>NZ_JBOEQF010000426.1:0-1627 GCF_050689315.1 Aerococcus sp. L_32 | reverse complement strand
TAAATGATGAGATTAAAGCGCCACCAAGCGCTTAATATCAACAATAGCCTCCGTAGCTAATAAGGCATACGGAGGCTGTTTCGTTGTCTAATCAAATTTTTTATCTATATGCGGGTGTTAATTTTCGCAATTGGTCAATATTTGTTAGATAATAGGTGAGAATTTATTTAGGAGGGAAGAAATGTTTTCAATTTTTAAAAAATTGGGTTGGTTTTTTAAATTGCGGTGGAAGAGCTATGCCTTTGGGATAACGGCATTGGTTACCTGTGCGATTCTATCAGCTATGACCCCTAGAATTGTAGGGAATATGGTTGACCAGTTGTCAGCAGGCTCTTTAACTGGGCAATTATTAATCACTCAAACAGGCCTTATTTTAATATTGGCTATTATTATGTATGTACTTCGCTACGGTTGGCGGACAATTATTTTTGGAAATTCGACTTTACTAGAATCAATTATGCGTAATCGTTTGTTTAGTCATTTTACAAAAATGGACGCTACCTTTTACCATAAATATCGTACGGGTGACTTGATGGCCCATGCCACAAACGACTTAGCGGCCTTGCGTTTTGTTGCTGGTGGGGGGATTCTGACCTTAACGGATTCTATCTCCATTTCAGTCGTGACCTTGTTCTCTATGTTTGTCTTAATCGACTGGCAATTAACCCTAGTGACTATTCTGCCATTCCCAATTCTAATTGTGGTGGCTCGTGTTCTAGGTCGAATCATTAACAAGCGGTTCCGTAAATCGCTTGAAGCTTTTTCAAGTTTAAATGACGAAGTCCAAGAAAATGTTTCTGGGATGAAAGTCATCAAAACGTTCGGTGAAGAAGAAGACTACTACCAAGACTTCGTTGAAAAAACAGACCAGGTTGTCGAAATGAACCGTAAAGTTTACCAAGCAGATGCGGCTTACACGCCAATGATTGAGATTATCACTGGTTTAACTTATGTATTGACCATCTTCTTTGGGACTTACTTTATCCAAAACGGTCGGATAACAGTCGGTGACTTGATTGCCTACATTTCTTACTTGTCTATGATGGCTTGGCCTTTAATTGCGGTCGGTCACCTAGTCAATACGCTTGAGCGTGGTAACGCATCGTGGGACCGGGTGTCTGAATTATTGAACGAGCAGCCGGCTATCGTTGAAGCTGATCAAGCTATTACAACGCCGATTCAAGGGGATATCCATTTTGACGTTCAGAAATTTGCCTACCCAGATGATGGCCGGACGAAATTATCGGATACGCGTTTTCACCTGAAAGAGGGCAATATGCTTGGTGTAGTTGGTCGTACTGGGTCTAGCAAAACGACAATCTTCAAGTTGTTGATGCGTGATTATGACCAATACGAAGGTCAAATTACCTATGACGGCAAAGATATCAAAGATTTCAGTCTAAATACACTATCTTCAGCAATCGGATATGTACCGCAAACGAATTTCCTGTTTTCAAATACGATTTTAGAAAACATTCGTTTTGGGAATCCAAACCTATCTGAAGAAGAGGTCATTCACTATGCCAAAGTAGCGGATATCCACGAAGACATCATGAAATTCCCTGAAGGCTACCAAACGGAAGTCGGGGAACGTGGGGTGTCTTTATCAGGAGGGCAAAAACAACGG
>NZ_JBOEQF010000425.1:0-1628 GCF_050689315.1 Aerococcus sp. L_32 | reverse complement strand
ATTGCTGGAGGCAGTGTAAAAGCAGAAGCAATACAGGCTTTTGCGAAACTCGCACCTAAACAGTTAGTCATTATAACTGATCAAGGTGCCTCAAATATGGTTTTAAATGGGGAATCCCATTAAAATAATTTTGTATTCCATTAAGGAGGAATTTTGTAGTATGGCAATTAAATTAGCAATTAACGGTTTTGGTCGTATCGGTCGTTTAACTTTACGTCGTATCTGGGAAGAAAATGAATCAAATGTAGAAATCGTGGCAATCAACGATTTAACAGACAATGAATTCTTAGCTTACCTATTAAAATATGATACAGCTCACGGTACTTTCAACCACGATATCGAAACTACTGAAAATGGTATTTCTATCGACGGTAAAGAAATCACTGTATACTCTGAACGTGACGCAAACGATTTACCTTGGGGTGACTTAGGTGTTGACATCGTTCTAGAATGTACTGGTTTCTACGCTACAAAAGAAAAATCTCAAGCACACATCAATGCTGGTGCTAAAAAAGTTATCATCTCAGCTCCTGCTGATGCTGAAACTAAAACAATTGTTTACGGTGTAAACGAAGATATCATCGAAGCTGAAGATAAAATTATCTCTGGTGCTTCATGTACTACTAACTGTTTAGCTCCTGTAGTTAACGTGTTAGAAAAAGAATTTGGTATCAAACATGGTTTAATGTCAACAATCCATGCTTACACTTCTACACAATCATTACAAGATGCGCCTAACGGTAAAAAAGGTAACTTCCGTAACGGTCGTGCAGCTGCAGAAAACGCTATTCCAGCATCTACTGGTGCAGCTAAAGCTGTAGGTCGCGTTATTCCTTCAGTTAACGGTAAAGTTGACGGTACTGCTATCCGTATTCCTATCGTAACTGGTTCAATGACTGAGTTCTACTCAACATTAAACACTAAAGTTACAGTTGAAGAAGTTAACGCTGCTATGGAAAAATACGCTAACCCATCATTCTTATACAACACTGATGAAATCGTATCTTCTGACATCGTTGGTGTTCCAGCTGGTTCAATCTTCGACGCAACTCAAACTAAGGTTATCGAATCTGAAGATGGCCAATTAGTTAAAACTGTTGCTTGGTACGACAACGAAGCTGGTTTCGTTTCTCAATTCGTACGTTTAATCGAATTCTTTGCTGCTAAACAATAATTCATTGTTTAAAAGTAAAATCAGTTGAATTTGGGCGGGAAGCTTCGCGCTTCCTGCCCTTTTTTATTGGTTAACAACTTAAGATAAGGAGTGCTATTTTAATGGCTAAGAAAACTGTAAAAGACATCGATTTAAAAGGTAAAGTTGTTTTAGAACGTGCTGACTTTAACGTTCCAATGGACAAAGACCTTAACATTACTGATGACAACCGTATCGTTCAAGCATTACCAACTATTGAGTATATTCTTGAGCAAGGTGGTCGTTTAGTGTTATTCTCTCACCTTGGTAAAGTGAAAACTGAAGAAGACAAAGCTTCTAAATCTTTACGCCCAGTTGCAGAACGTTTATCTGAAAAATTAGGTAAAGAAGTTACTTTCGTAGCGCAAACTCGTGGTCAAGAATTAGAAGATGCTATCGCTAACCTTAAAGATGGCGAAGTATTAATGTTTGAAAA
>NZ_JBOEQF010000423.1:0-1633 GCF_050689315.1 Aerococcus sp. L_32 | reverse complement strand
TGATCTCATTCAACCTTCCATGGCCCCTTTAAAATTCTAACCGGTCCCATACATTCTTTGCATGGTCCCTTTTAAAACTCAAACCGAACTCGTACAACCTCCCTTGATCCTCTTTAAAATGATTCAAGGGCTGACTGCCTAACCTTCCTTTTTCTGCTCAATCATATTGCCGCCCCTTTCAAACTTCCCCTTTAATTTTCGCCTATGACCTTTGAAGGCTTGATCAAATAAAGACACCTTTTTATCCGTTTGACCTTGCTAGGCTTTACTAGGTAAGCTAGGCATACTTTGTGATTGGTGAAAAGTGGTGGAAGAGCATAAGGGAAAATGGTGCATTTTTATCATTTTCTTGTAACAAGTTGTATCAAGCTTGTAACAACAGTTAAAACGGAAGTGGGTAAAACCCTTATTTCTACTTGCTTTTTGGGACTTATAAACTTGTAACAAGCTTGTTACAAGTTGTTACACCAATGCACCACTTTTTGAAAGTTCTTGTTACAGGTTAAACGTTGATTTAATAGGCTTTTGGAGGGACTTGTAACAAGGAAAAGTTTGTGAAAAAGTGCCTTTTTCCGTTAGGCCTTTCATTTTGGTAAGGTAGATTTTTGAAAAAGCCTAGCCATGCCTTTGAAAATTTTTGAAGAAATTTGGTTAAAGGCTAGCCTACCCTTTGGATTGAATAGAAGAATCCTCTACCACCTTTTTTCGATTGAGAACAAATAAAAATGACGAAGCCTTGATTGACTTTTCGGATTGAGAACAAGAAATCTTGCCCCCTTCTTTTGGATTGAGAACGAAAAAAAAGATGGAGGCTTGCTGACCTTTTTTGGATTAATCAAAAGTTTTTTTGATGAAGCCTTAGCTACCTTTTTGGAGTGAATGCAAGATTTTTTTCAAAACCTTAGCTAAGCTTTTGGTATGAATACAAATTTTTTTTACAAATCCTTGGCTAACTCTTTTAAGATTGAGGACGAAAAAAATGATGAAGCCTAGCTGAAGCTTAGCCTATCATCTTAAATTCAGAAGGCATGTTTTTGATGAGTCGCTCGAAATAAATTTGACGTAACTAGAGGAAATCGACTAGGAAGGGTACAAGAAAAAATTGCTAGGTCTGATGATAAATGAACCAATGGTTCACGATTAGATTCGCTTGAACTTGCTATCATCCCAACCCACCCTTCACGATAACAAACAAAAAAATACCAGACAGTCATCGACCATCTGGTATCAAAAACATTATATGAATTTCTCTTTACTGATTAAATTGCCTGACGTTGTTCTGAATTATTTGCGACTGGTTCTTCGTTCTCCGCTTCAAATTCTGAAGAAAGATCTAACGTTTTGACTAGACCTTTTTCTAAAGCCATTGCTAAAACTAACTCACGTAGTTCGCTATCTGACATCGCAGCATCAATCGCATCGTTACGTTTAGAATTAACATAGTGGTCAAACTCTTTATCAAGTTGATTAGCAATCTCTCGCATTTCTTTCGCCATCTCTTTAACTGACATTGCTAACTCGTTTAAGGGTTCTTGTTCTGAAGCAGTTAGCTGAACATCGACCTTACCGAAATCTAAATCGTTCTTACTATCCTTTAAAGTAGTTGCTAAACTTACCCAACGTTTTTGTAATT
>NZ_JBOEQF010000422.1:0-1639 GCF_050689315.1 Aerococcus sp. L_32 | reverse complement strand
AGCAGTTTATATCATCCGGGTGATCAATAATGGCGAGATGGTCAAAGCTGTAACTCACTCAACATTTGCGGCCTTCCTTGGGGCGCTAGCAGCCTTAGCCACATTGGTATTCTTCTTTATGCGCTACCGCAAAGGTTACAATAATGAAGAAGAATTGTACGCGGTTAAGGAAGAAACCTACGTCTCTTCCAAAAATCTATTACTCGAAATCGTGATGATTGCTATTCCATTTATCGTTTCTGGTTCAGCAATCGAACTATCTCGTTTAGTCGATACGAACACCTACATGCCGATAATGGCGCGCGTTTCTCATCTTTCACATGATCAATTAATTAATGAATACGCCATTTTCGGTGCCAACGCCAATAAACTCGTGACCATCATCGTTTCCCTAGCTGTTGCCATCGGTTCGACATCCATCGCTGTTATTTCAGCTACCTATTCAGAGGAGAAAAGGGGTATCGAGGCTAAGCTGGCAAACAAAGCACTGCCAAGACGTATTGACCGACATGCTACGCAAGATTTTCCAGAAACAAAAGGGTTAATCGGCCACAACTTGAAATTATTCTCACTAGTCATGTTCCCATCTGCAATCGGGATGGCGGTTTTAGCTGAGCCCTTGTACGCGATCATCTTTACCCACGATCCACTAGGTACCTCACTATTACAATTATCAGCGGCAGTAGCTGTGACCATGGGGCTGTTTTCAGTTCTTGTTGCTATGTTACAAGCCATGTCCTTCTTTAAAGACGCCATTATGGGGATGGTCATTGGGATTACCCTTAAATTGGTTCTACAAGTACCTTTTCTAGCGATTTTTAGCACATCAGGTGCCTTATTAGCTACTGGAACAGCCTTTATCGGAATTGCCATATTCTACTTGTGGCGCCTAAGAGTCCGTATAAACTTATCGGTAGTAGAAGTCCTAAACCAAATCAAGGGCATTACTTTGTTATCTGGCGCTATGGGGATTGCCACTTGGTTAGTCAACCAATTCTTACGACGCACTATCTTATCACCTGAAATCTCAATTGTGCACCAAGTGGCCCAAATCGTGATTGTAGCTGGTGTTGGGGTAGCAGTTTATGTCATAGGTGGCTTACGCTTCAAACTATTAGATACGCTACTTGGCGACAAGGCCAAAATGCTTCGTGCGAAATTAGGAATGGGCCGCTATGACAAATAAAAAAACAGGGAAAAACACTCAACGTTTAGATAAATTTGTCTCTAGCATGACCCCTTATAGCCGAAGTGACGTGAAGACTTTAATCAAAAAATCCGCTATTTATGTCAATGGTTCTGTAGCCAAGAAGCCCAATCTACCAGTCAATGTAACAGAGGACAAGGTGGAAGTGGATGGTCAAGAACTCGTCTATGAACCTTATGTTTATTTCATGATGCACAAGCCAGACGGCGTTATATCTGCAACCGAAGACAACCGTTGGGACACCGTGATTGACCTGTTACCAGAAGACCTGGTCTTAACCTACGAACCATTTCCAGTTGGACGCCTAGATAAAGACACAACAGGTCTGCTGCTGATCACCAACGATGGCCAATTCAACCATGCCTTAATGGCCCCTAAGAAACACGTGGAAAAGGAATACGCTGTTCTTGTTGATGGGTTATTATCTGACAG
>NZ_JBOEQF010000421.1:0-1639 GCF_050689315.1 Aerococcus sp. L_32 | reverse complement strand
GGCGGTTTACATCATCCGTGTGATCAATAATGGCGAGATGGTCAAAGCTGTAACTCACTCAACATTTGCGGCCTTCATTGGGGCGCTAGCAGCCTTAGCCACATTGGTATTCTTCTTTATGCGCTACCGCAAAGGTTATAATAAGGAAGAAGAATTGTACGCGGTTAAGGAAGAAACCTACGTCTCTTCCAAAAATCTATTACTCGAAATCGTGATGATTGCTATTCCATTCATCGTTTCCGGTTCAGCAATCGAATTATCTCGTTTAGTCGATACTAACACCTACATGCCGATAATGACGCACTTTTCTCATCTTTCACATGATCAATTAATCAATGAATACGCCATTTTCGGTGCCAATGCCAATAAACTCGTGACCATTATCGTTTCCCTAGCTGTCGCCATCGGTTCGACCTCCATCGCTGTTATTTCAGCTACCCATTCAGAGGAAAAAAGGGATATCGAGGCCAAGCTGGCAAATAAAGCACAGCCAAAACGTATTGACCGACATGCCACGCAAGATTTTCCAGAAACAAAAGGGTTAATCGGCCACAACTTGAAATTATTCTCGCTAGTCATGTTCCCCTCTGCAATCGGGATGGCGGTATTAGCTGAGCCCTTGTACGCGATCATCTTTACCCACGATCCACTAGGTACCTCACTATTACAATTAGCAGCGGCAGTCGCTGTGACCATGGGGCTGTTTTCAGTTCTTGTTGCTATGTTACAAGCCATGTCCTTCTTTAAAGACGCTATTATGGGTATGTTACTTGGGATAACACTTAAATTGGTCCTACAAGTACCTTTCCTAGCGATTTTTAGTACATCAGGTGCTTTATTAGCTACAGGGGCAGCCTTTATCGGAATTGCCATATTCTACTTGTGGCGCCTAAAAGTCCGTATCAACTTATCAGTAGTTGAAGTTCTAGTCCAAATTAAAGGCATTGCCTTGTTATCTGGTGCTATGGGTATTGCCACTTGGTTAGTCAACCATTTCTTACGACGCACTATCTTATCACCTGAAATCTCAATTGTGCACCAAGTGGCCCAAATCGTGATTGTAGCTGGTGTTGGGGTAGCAGTTTATGTCATTGGTGGCTTACGCTTCAAACTATTAGATACGCTACTTGGCGACAAGGCCAAAATGCTTCGTGCGAAATTAGGAATGGGCCGCTATGACAAATAAAAAAACAGCGAAAAACACCCAACGTTTAGATAAATTTGTCTCTAGCATGACCACTTATAGCCGAAGTGACGTGAAGACTTTAATCAAAAAATCCGCTATTTACATCAATGGATCCGTGGCCAAGAAGCCTAATCAACCAATCAATGTAACAGAGGACAAGGTGGAAGTAGATGGGCAAGAAATCGTCTATAAACCTTATGTTTATATCATGATGCACAAACCAGACGGCGTTATATCTGCAACCGAAGACAACCGTTGGGACACCGTGATTGACCTGTTACCGGAAGACCTGGTATTAACCTACGAACCATTTCCAGTTGGACGCCTAGATAAAGACACAACAGGTCTGCTACTGATCACCAACGATGGCCAATTCAACCATGCCTTAATGGCCCCTAAGAAACACGTGGAAAAGGAATACGCTGTTCTTGTTGATGGATTATTATCAGACAA
>NZ_JBOEQF010000420.1:0-1647 GCF_050689315.1 Aerococcus sp. L_32 | reverse complement strand
GTTAAGTTTTTAGAACGGATAATGTTTACAACAATATCTTTTTCACGTGTACTTTCACCAACAATCATACCACCGTATACTTGTGTACCTGGGTTAACAAAGATTGTACCACGGTCCTCAACTTGCATGATACCGTAAGTAGTTGCTTTACCAGTATCAGTTGATACTAAGGCCCCGTTACGACGACCACCGATTGGTTCGTTGATGTATGGTGCATAGTGGTCAAATGTATGGTTCAAGATACCGTAACCATGTGTTAATGACATGAAGTAAGTGGTGAAACCAATCATACCACGAGCTGGTACATGGTAAGTTAAACGCGTTGTACCTAGACCTGTAGAGATCATGTCTACCATAGTACCACGACGTTGGTTTAAGGCGTCGATAATTGAACCTTGGTATTCTTCAGGTGTATCGATTTGGACTAACTCGAATGGTTCAGATTTCACGCCGTCGATGTTACGGATGATAACTTCTGGACGAGATACTTGTAACTCGTAACCTTCACGACGCATGTTTTCAATCAAGATAGACAAGTGAAGCTCACCACGACCTGAAACAATCCATGCATCCGGAGATTCTGTATTGTCTACTCGTAATGAAACGTCAGTATGTAATTCGTAACGTAAACGTTCTTCTAGTTTACGAGAAGTTACGTGTTTACCTTCTTGACCTGCGAATGGTGAATCGTTTGTTAAGAAAGTCATTTGTAATGTTGGTTCATCAATACGTAATGGCTCTAAAGCTTCTTTGATGCTTGAATCTACAACTGTTTCCCCAACGAAAATATCTTCCATACCAGAAACGGCAATAAGCTCTCCGGCTTTCGCTTCGTTAATTTCAACACGCTCTAAACCTAAGAAACCAAATAGTTTTGTTACACGGAAGTTTTTCTCAGTTCCGTCAAGTTTCATTAAGGTAACTTGGTCCCCTACACGGATAGTACCGCGGAATACACGACCAATACCGATACGACCAACATAGTCGTTATAGTCTAGTAATGATACTTGGAATTGTAAACCTTCTTCAGAGTTATCAACTGGTGCTGGGATTTCATCAAGAATTGTATCGAAGATTGGGTCCATTGTTTCTGATTGGTCAGCTGGATCGTCAGAAAGACTTGAAGTACCACTTAAAGCTGAAGCGTATACTACTGGGAAGTCTAACATTTCATCATCTGCACCTAATTCGATAAACAAGTCTAATACTTCGTCTACAACTTCTGATGGACGAGCTGATGGTTTATCAATTTTATTTACAACAACGATCGGTGTTAAGTTCGCTTCGAACGCTTTTTTCAATACAAAACGCGTTTGCGGCATTGTACCTTCATAAGCATCTACAACTAAAACTACACCGTCTACCATTGTCATGATACGCTCAACTTCACCACCGAAGTCCGCATGTCCTGGAGTATCCATGATGTTAATGTGGTGACCCTTGTAGTTTACAGCTGTATTCTTAGCTAGGATGGTGATACCACGTTCTTTCTCGATATCGTTAGAGTCCATTGCACGCTCATCAATTTTTGTACGTTCATCTAAAGTATCTGATTGTTCCAACAATTGGTTAACCAAAGTAGTTTTACCGTGGTCAACGTGGGCAATGATTGCAACATTACGAATATCTTCACGTTTTGCCATTTTT
>NZ_JBOEQF010000419.1:0-1649 GCF_050689315.1 Aerococcus sp. L_32 | reverse complement strand
TGAAATTAAAATAGGAGGGTAGCGGGAAATGATACTTAGCTTAAAAAGATTCGCCCTTTTTCAAAAAAGGGGTTTACCTTTACCTTAGGGCAGGTTTTATTATATATATTGAGAGGTGAGCAGGATGTATACAATAGGAGAATTGGCCGATTTGGCTGGTGTGACAAGGAAAACTTTACGCCACTATGACAAGATAGGTTTATTACAACCACAGACTTTGTCGGAGGCGGGCTACCGATTGTACGGAGAAAGAGAAGTCGACTTATTGCAGCAAATTCTCTTTTTCCGGGAGATGGACCTGCCACTTGCTGAAATTCGAGAAATTGTGCAGGCACCAACCTACGTGGTGACAGAGTCCTTGAGTGGTCACTTGGCTTACCTTTCACAGGAACGACGTCGGATTGACCGGTTAATTGAGACGGTGCGGACAACGATCAAAGCGCAAAGGGGCGAAATTGAAATGGTAGACGAAGCAAAATTTGAAGCATTTAAACAACAATTGATCGATGAAAATGAAGCCAAATTTGGCGGGGAAGTGCGGGCCAAATACGGTGATGATCAAATGGATGAGGCGACCAAACGGTTAATGGGGATAGACCATGAAACCTGGGGATCAATTGAAATGTTGACGGTGGCCTTACATGAACATTTAGCAGAGGCAACAGCTATTGGGGATACTACATCGCCACTAGCCAAGGAAGTATTTGAATTACATCAAGAATGGTTACAATTCTATGTGCCAGAAAATAATTATTCACTCGAAATGCACCGTAATTTAGGTGAAATGTATGTAGCGGATGAACGGTTTACAGCCCACTATAATGCAGTTGCACCAGGTGCAGCAGTATATTTACGAGATGTTATCAACCACTTCGCGAAATAGGATAGAAATTTAAAAACAGCGTATGGCAAGGCCATACGCTGTTTAGTCTATATAAGACGTCACATCCTGATAATCGGGTTCCCCAAACCAGAAATGACTGCGTTTCAGATTAGTTTGCAACTGACTGCGTCAGTTCCTGCACTAAACTTCCAACGGTTCATTTCTACCGGTTTGCGTCACACCTTGATAATCGGGTTCGCTCGACCAGCTCAAGCCTGCTTCAGACTAATTTGCAGCTGATTATATCAGCTACTGCATTATTCTTCCAGCATTATTGAGCTTTGCGGTCTCACTCACACCTTGTTTTTATTCTACGCCGAATTCTTTGCTTACTTGATCTGCGATTCGTTTCGCGTAGTTGTATGCTTCTTCGTCGGTTTGGGCTTCTACCATAACACGTAATAGGTTTTCTGTTCCTGAAGGGCGTACTAAGATACGGCCATTGCCAGCCATTTCTGTGTTCACTTCATCAATAACTTGTTGTACAGTTGCAGAATTCATTGCTTCTGTTTTACCTTCACGTGTTACACGCACATTGATTAATTCTTGTGGGTAAGTTTTCATTTCACCAGCTAGTTCAGATAATTTTTTACCTGAAGTTTTTAATACGTGTAGTAATTGTACTGCTGACAATAGGCCGTCACCTGTATTGTTGTAGTCCATGAAGATGATGTGACCTGATTGTTCTCCACCAAGGTTGTATCCGTGCTCACGCATTTCTTCAACTACATAACGGTCACCAACTTTAGTTTGGGGTGCTTTCATC
>NZ_JBOEQF010000418.1:0-1650 GCF_050689315.1 Aerococcus sp. L_32 | reverse complement strand
ATCGTACCAAATAGCAATTCACCTTTTTCAGCACGCTCTTGGGCACCTTCAACGTGGTCTAAAATCCAACGAATCTTAGTAGCAGAGAAATAAGCATCAACTACTAAACCAGTATGTTGCTGTATTTTTTCTTTTAAACCTTGGTCAATCAAGTTATCACTGATTGAAGCAGATTGACGTGACTGCCAAACAATTGCGTTATAAATTGGTTTACCAGTATCTTTTTCCCATACAACTGTGGTTTCACGTTGGTTAGTAATACCAATACCAGCAATTTGGTCCGGGCGTAAACCACCATCAATAAATGCACCAGCAATTACAGCTTGTACTGAGTTCCAGATCTCATTCGCGTTATGCTCTACCCAACCAGATTTAGGGAAAATTTGCTCAAATTCCTTCTGGCTAGAAGCAATAGGTTCAGCTTTATGGTTGTATATCACTGCGCGTGATGAAGTTGTTCCTTGGTCGATCGCCATGATATATTTTTCTTGTTCACTCATTATAATTCCTCCTACTTAATAAAAAATTGCTAAATAAGCGCTTTCATTACAAAATGAGTATACGCTACGTAAATAAAAAATGCTAGAAATTGGTCAGTAAAAATACAAATGTGCATTGCAAAATATTGACGCCAAATCCCAAAAGTGTTGATAAACCTATGAAAAAAGGGATGCGCTTACATAGTGCAATCCCCTTTTTTCAATCAGGTTAAAACAAAATTGTATATACAAGTGGTCGTTAGACTTTTCGCCAAGTTGATCTGGATAATAAAATGATCACTGGATAAATTTCTAGACGGCCGATAATCATCCCTACTGACATGACGACTTTTGAAAAATTAGACAAGGAGGCATAATCTTGTGATGGCCCTAGTAAATCAAGAGACCCACCGATATTTGAAATAGTAGCGATGGTCGCTGAGAATGCGGATGAAAAGTTCTGTGCATCAAATGACAGAACTACTAGGATTAAAACGAATACGGCTAGATAGGTCATCAGATAGTAAACAATCCCGTAGTGGACATTTTTCTCAATACGTTTGCCGTTATAGGTCATAGGAATCACCCTATTTGGTGCAAGTAAATGTTGGATTTCCTGTTTAATTGACCGCAAATATATTCCTATCCGGATAACTTTTAGACCGGACGCTGTAGACCCTGACATAGCACCAACAAACATTAACAATAGAATGGTGGTATGGGCAGCTATCGGCCATTCCAAGATATCTACTGTGGTATAAGCAGTCGTTGACATGATGGACACGATATTAAAAAGCACATCGTGTATCATGCGGAAGAAGTTGTCGTAATAAGGGATCAAGGCCAAAGAAATAATGGCTAAGGCCCCTAAAATGATATAGATATACCATTTCAACTCTTCGTCTTTAAAGATTTCCTTCCAACGTCTTTCGTAAGCAAGGTAGAAGAAGTTGAAATTTAAACCAAAGGTAAACATGGCAATCATCAAAATCGTCTCAACCACCCTTGAATCGTAATGGGCGATGGAGGCGGGATAGATGTTAAAGCCCCCTGTTCCGGCCGTCCCCATAGACAGTAGCATGGATTCAAACCATGGTACACCGGCGACCCAAAGTAAAACCGCGAATACGACCGTTAAAAATAGATAAATAAAGTACAAGATATAAATCGA
>NZ_JBOEQF010000417.1:0-1652 GCF_050689315.1 Aerococcus sp. L_32 | reverse complement strand
TCGAGTAGGAGGAATCTTGCGATTCCGACCTCTCACACCACCGTGCGTACGGTTCCGTACACGGCGGTTCAATTTTATGTAACATGAACCTGATTAAGATAATATTCATATGGTGATACTAGTCCTTTCTGGGCTAGTATTTTGTTTGTTACTGTTGTATGCATTACCCAAGAACTAGCTATTCGTGCAACACCCTTAGAGCTATTACCATTTATATGAGCCCAATAAGGGCTCATACCTAGTTTAATTAGACTTTTAACACGATTTTTACCAGTTTTCCACTGTTTCCAAATGCACATCCTTAATCGAAATCTTAGATGGGAGGTAATTCTACTTAGCACTTTCTTCATACTACCTATTTTGAAGTAGTTAACCCAACCGCGAATTACTTGGTTTAGTTTACTCAAACGATATGACATTGAAACACCCCAATTTCTTCTAGATAGTTTATGTAGGTTATACTTAAACTGTTCAACAGATTTGGTGTGGGGTAGTGCCTTATATATTTGTTCCTTTTCATGGTAATAGAAGCCAAATCCTAGGAATTTCATATCTGGGTCATCTGGTTTAGTCACCTTGGATTTCGTAGTATTTACTTTCAATCCTAACTTACTTTCGATAAATCTAGTAATTGAACGCATGACTCTTCTAGCTGCAAAGTCACTTTTAACCATAATGACACAATCATCTGCGTAACGAACAAAGCGTAATCCACGATTTTCTAGTTCCGTGTCTAGTTCATTCAACATTATATTGCTTAGTAAAGGGGATAGGTTTCCCCCTTGGGGAGTACCAACCCTCGTTTCATAAAATTTACCATCAACCATAACACCACTGGCTAAATATTTCCTTATCAATGATATGACGTCTCCATCATGGACTTTCCTAGACACCAGATTCATCAATCTATCATGATTTACTCTATCGAAAAAGCTTTCAAGGTCAATATCTACTACCCAGTTATATCCTTCGTTACAATATTCTAAAAATTTTAATATTGCCCCTTGGGCATTTTTACCAGGTCTGAATCCAAAACTATTTTCATGAAAGGTTGGGTCAAATATTGGTGTTAACACTTGTACAATTGCTTGTTGTATCACTCTATCAATCACCGTAGGAATTCCCAAAAGTCTAGTACCGCCATTTGGTTTTGGTATTTCGACTCTAAGTACAGGTTTAGGAGTATATTTCCGACCTTTAATTGCCCGAACAATTTCCTTTTTATGCTCCTTTATGAATATAAAAGTTTCATCAATAGACATATTATCTACTCCGGCAGAGCCTTTATTTTTCTTTACTTGCTTGAATGCTTCATTCAAATTATCTCTCGATAAAATTAAATCTAAAATCTTATTATTCATGTTTGTTGTTCCCTTTCTATCTCGTAGAATTTCTATCCACTTTTCCGCTGTTGGCCAGTGGTCTTCGGAAATCCCCAATTAAGATGTTCCAACAATAAAATTGTTCAGCCCTTTGCTCCTTCTAGTTTTCACTAGCTATCTACACTACTACGGCTTCGGCTGACTTCTCATAGGTCAGTCACTTATCACTAAATGATTTTGGTATAACATTATGAGACCTCCCCAGTTAAGGTGCAAACTCTTTCTCTCCATCTATCTGCCACATTTACCAGATGAGATATTACAACAGTT
>NZ_JBOEQF010000416.1:0-1652 GCF_050689315.1 Aerococcus sp. L_32 | reverse complement strand
TCAGCAATCATTTCAGCTGCAAATGCACCTGATTCAGCAACTGTCGCCTTGTTAATACCACGTTCGTTACGCATAGATGATTCAGAATGCAAGCCGTTACGACGAGCAGTTTTACGAATGTGGATCGGTTCAAAGTTGGCTGCTTCAATCAATACATTTGTTGTATTTTCATCAATTTCAGTATCTAAACCACCCATTACACCAGCAAGCGCAATCGGTTTTTCACCGTCAGTAATGACGATATCTGAATCTAGTAAGGGACGGTCCACTTCATCAAGCGTGACGATTCGTTCGCCCTCTTTAGCTAGACGCGTCTCGATTACCTTATGGTCTAATTTATCATAGTCAAAGGCATGTAATGGTTGGCCATTTGCTAGTAAAACGTAGTTCGTAATGTCCACTACGTTATTAATTGGACGGATGCCAGCAGCCATTAATCGTAATTGTAGCCATAATGGTGAAGGTTCAACAGTGACATTTTTCACCAAGAAAGCATTGTACTCAGGCACTAATTCAGTGTCTGAAACCTTTAAGTTAATTGCACCTGCTAAGTCATTACCCTCAAATTTGGTTAAATCTGTGTAGTCAAAGTTTGGTTGACGGTTGTATACAGCCGCTAATTCCCAAGCTACACCACGCATAGAGAAGGCATCTGCACGGTTTGGTGTAATATCTAATTCAATGATTGGGTCATCTAATTTTAGGTATTCTACAATATCCATACCAGCTGGTGCTTCTTCAGGTAAGACCATAATGCCGTCAGCGTATTCTTTAGGAACGACACTGTTTGAGAAACCAATTTCTTCAAGTGAACAAATCATCCCTTGAGAAACAACACCACGCATTTTACCTTTTTTAATTTTCACATTACCAGCAATACGAGAGTTTGGTAATGCAACGATCACCTTTTGACCTGCAGCCACATTTGGCGCTCCACAGACAATCTGGAAAGGCTCATCTTCGCCGACTTCGACAGTCGTAATTGACAGGTGGTCAGAATCTGGATGTGGTTCGCAAGTTAATACGTGACCCACAACGATTTTCTTCAAGCCAGTACCTAAGGCATTCACGCCATCAACCTCAATACCAGTACGTGACATACGTTCCCCAATATCTTGCGGATTCAAGTCAGCAAGATCGATAAATTCATTTAACCAATTATATGATACTTTCATTAATTGCTACCCCTCTTCCGTAAATTGTTTTAAAAATCGTAAATCATTTTGGTAGAAATGACGAATATCATCAATACCATATTTCAACATGGCTACACGGTCTGGTCCTAAACCAAAGGCAAAACCTGTATATTCGGTAGAACTAATCCCAGCCATCTCAAGGACTGAAGGATGCACCATACCACCACCAAGAATTTCAATCCAACCAGATTGTTTACAGATGTTACAGCCAGCGCCACCACATTTGAAACAAGTAACGTCAATTTCAACAGATGGCTCAGTGAATGGGAAATAAGACGGACGTAAACGTACTTCAGTTTCTTCCCCAAACATATGACGGGCAAATAATTCTAAGGTACCTTTTAAGTCAGCAAGTGACACATTACGGTCAACAACCAAACCTTCAATTTGATGGAATTGGTGTGAATGCGTCGCGTCATCATCATCACGGCGGTAAACTTTACCCGGTGAGATCAT
>NZ_JBOEQF010000415.1:0-1653 GCF_050689315.1 Aerococcus sp. L_32 | reverse complement strand
CTAAATAAAGAAACAGGCGGTGTTCCGGATGAAATCTCATCTGGCATACCGCCTGTTTTTGTGGCTATTTCAATCGTGGCAAATTCAGGGTCGCTATTTCCTTCGGGCCCGCAGCATGGATATTAGTAGGATTAACCCGATAAACGCTGTGATGACGAAAAAGAAGATACCCAGCAATTCTGCATAATAGGTTTGTGCTGAGGTAATGATCAAAGTGGAGGCCAAGATAAGGGCGGATAGAATTACTCCAAAAATAATGCGGTTAATCATTGAGTTAATGTCCCGTATCCGGTCATCCACATTTTCAAAGGTTAGTCGTACATTCAAACGACCGTTATTGATGTTGTCCACTAAATTTTCTATCTTAGTTGGCATTCTTCTAGTGGTATTCAAGGTCCTAAAGGCTTCTCGTGCAACAGCATTCGGGTCCAAGAACTTCTCCCAGGGAATGGTGCCGCTAGACAAGAAGAAGGATTGAAAGATCGCCATAAAATCTAGATGTGGGTCTAAACTTTGGGCAACGCCCTGAACCATGGCAATGGTTTTCTCCAGTAAAATATATTCAGATGGGAAAATCAGCCCGTGTTTATGACCAAATTTTAGTAGGTCCTGGAAGATATCGTCAATTTCCAAGGCTTCCATCCCGGTGGTTAGGTAGCGGTTAAACAAGGTTTCAATGTCCCGGTATAAAACGACCTTGTCGACAGTTTTATTCTGTTTACAGATTTGCAGCAAGACATTGACTAAACCATCGATATCTTTACTGACTAAGGAAGTCAATATTTGAACCAGTAGCTGTTTTTGGCCGGGGGAAATTTTCCCCATCGCCCCAAAGTCAATAAAGACAATTTTCCCATCTTTAATCAGGATATTGCCGGCATGGGGGTCAGCGTGATAAAAGCCATCGTCAAATACCTGGTATAAATAGGACAAGACGAATTTGCTTGCTAAATCATTGAGGTCATAACCTTCTTCTTTTAAGGCAAAATGGCGACCGATTGAAATACCATCAATATATTCTTGAATCAACACTTGTCTGGTCGACAGACTTAAATAAGGAATCGGGTTCAAAATGGTTGTCCGCTGTCTGTGATTTTCTGCAAACAGCAACATATTATGTGCTTCATTGAGGAAATCAATTTCTTCTAAAATCTGAATCTTAATGTCTTTTAAAATTTCTACCGGGTTGATAATGACATCAATAAAAATCGATGGGATGGCTTCAACAACCCGAATAAAGATATTTAAATCGCGAATCAATTGGTCTTCAATTTCAGGTCGCTGGACCTTTACTACTACCTGCTCACCAGATTTCATCTGGGCCCGGTGGACTTGGGCAATTGAAGCTGAAGCCATAGGTTTCTTGGTGATGGTGGCAAAATCATCCTCAATATGCCGGCCTACAGACTCAAAATACTCTTGTTGAATAATGTCATAGGGGATGGGCAGGGTATCTTCTTGCAACTTCTCTAATTCCACTAAATATTCTGTCGACAAGAGGTCACTTCTAGTCGATAAAATTTGCCCAATCTTAATAAAACTAGGGCCTAATTCTTCAAAAGCTTGTTTTAGGGCTCTAGGTCGATCGTCTTCTTCATTCTTTTTCAGTCGATATCGTATTTCACCAAATCCGTAACGTCCTAATATGGAGAC
>NZ_JBOEQF010000414.1:0-1667 GCF_050689315.1 Aerococcus sp. L_32 | reverse complement strand
CTTCATTCGCCAATCGAATTTGTTACTGGCCGGGTAAAGAGACCTGACAGTATTTTAAGAAAAGCTGAATTTAGAGAAGTATCAGACCTAAACGCACATAATATTGAAACCGTGATTGAAGATATCGGTGGTATTCGCATCATGTGTCAGTTTGTGGAAGATATTTATCAAATCGTTGAAATCCTTCATCAGCGTGAAGATTTTGACATTATTGTTGAACGTGATTATATTAGTCATAAGAAGGCAAGTGGCTATCGTTCATACCATATTGTCATTGCTTATCCGATTGAAAGAATTACGGGGACCGATTCGATCCTTGTTGAAATACAAGTGCGGACTTTAGCGATGAACTTTTGGGCGACCATTGAGCACTCATTGAATTACAAGTATGCGGGCGATTATCCATTAGAATTGCACCAACGACTTGAAAGAGCAGCTGAAGCAGCCTTTCGTTTAGACGAGGAAATGTCTGAAATTCGTGAAGAAATTAAGGAAGCCCAGAAGTATTTTCAAACGACTGGGTCAAATAGTAGACAGAAGACACAATTTCCTAATTCAGTAGAAGATCAAATAGAAGACAAACATAAACGCCCGCTATACTTTGATGATTAATTAAAATATTCGGATCAAGTTGCAAAGGGAATGAAGATGTAAATGTAACGGTGACTAAATCAATTGTGGAGGGTATGTAGATGAGAGTGGCAGTACGATACAGTGACACTGAAAGTTCTAAAAAAATTCGCGATATGATTTATGCATCTTGTGCAAGCTCAGGCTTTGAATTGGATGATGTAAATCCTGAATTAGCGATTTCCGTTGGTGGAGATGGCACCTTGCTAAAAACCTTCCATACTTATGCGGACCAGTTAGACTCTGTTCGTTTTGTTGGTTTACATACTGGGCACTTAGGTTTTTATACAGACTGGCTAGAGAGTGAATTGCCTGAATTCCTTGCAGCCTTAAGTAATGATTCAGGTGAGAGTGTGTCTTATCCCTTACTAGAAGTCGAAATTGAATACAGTGATGGCCAAGTGGTCCGCCACATTGCTTTGAATGAGTCTGCCATTAGACGGTATGAGGGGACAATGACGTGCGAGATTTTCATTAAAGAAGAAAAATTTGAATTCTTTAAAGGAGACGGCTTGTGTATTTCAACGCCAACTGGTTCAACAGGGTTAAATAAATCCTTAGGTGGGGCCGTTGTCCACCCGCGTTTAGATACCATTCAAATGACGGAGATTGCCTCAATTAATAACCGAGTATACCGGTCTTTAGCCAGCCCCTTATTGATCGCAAAAGACGAGTGGATTGTCGTAAAACCGGCCAAAGAACATGCCATGACTGGTATATTCTTGTCTTTAGACCACTTGAATATGCCATTGAATGATGTTGAAAAAATTACATACCGTGTAGCCAAGGAACGCGTGCATTTTGCTCGTTACCGTCACATGCACTTCTGGGATAGAGTAGAGAACTCATTTATCGGAATCAACGACTATCCAAAGCGCAAGCTCACAAAGGATGAAAATTAGTTTTTCAGTATTTAGTATGTAAAAAAGCAATAAATTAAAGTAACAAATAAAGTGCGTAAATGAAAGGTCGACAATTTTTATGATGGTATTCGAATGGCAAGCGGATGAAGCTTTGTTAACACGTACCTTTTTGAA
>NZ_JBOEQF010000413.1:0-1668 GCF_050689315.1 Aerococcus sp. L_32 | reverse complement strand
ATTCATTCGCCAATCGAATTTGTTACTGGCCGGGTAAAGAGACCTGACAGTATTTTAAGAAAAGCTGAATTCAGAGAAGTATCAGACCTGAACGCACATAATATTGAAACCGTGATTGAAGATATCGGTGGTATTCGTATCATGTGTCAGTTTGTGGAAGATATTTATCAAGTTGTTGAAATCCTTCACCAGCGTGAAGATTTTGACATTATTGTTGAACGTGATTATATTAGTCATAAGAAGGCAAGTGGGTATCGTTCATACCATATTGTCATTGCTTATCCGATCGAAAGAATTACGGGGACCGATTCGATTCTTGTTGAAATACAAGTGCGGACGTTAGCGATGAACTTTTGGGCGACTATTGAGCACTCATTGAATTACAAGTATGCGGGTGATTATCCTTTAGAATTGCACCAACGCCTTGAAAGAGCAGCTGAAGCAGCCTTTCGTTTAGACGAGGAAATGTCTGAAATTCGTGAAGAAATTAAAGAAGCCCAGAGTTATTTTCAAACGACTGGGTCAAATAGTAGACAGAAGAGGCAATTCCCTAATCCAGTAGAAGATCAAATAGAAGACAAACATAAGCGCCCGCTATAATTTGACGATTAATTAAAATATTCGGATCAAGTTACAGTGGGAATGAAGTTGTAAATGTAACGGTGATTAAATCAATTGTGGAGGGTATATAGATGAGAGTGGCAGTACGATACAGTGACACTGAAAGTTCTAAAAAAATTCGCGATATGATTTATGCATCTTGTGCAAGCTCAGGCTTTGAATTGGATGATGTAAATCCTGAATTAGCTATTTCCGTTGGTGGAGATGGCACCTTGCTAAAAACCTTCCATACTTATGCGGACCAGTTAGACTCTGTTCGTTTTGTTGGTTTACATACTGGGCACTTAGGTTTTTATACAGATTGGCTAGAAAGTGAATTGCCTGAATTCCTTGCAGCCTTAAGTAATGATTCAGGTGAAAGTGTGTCTTATCCCTTACTAGAAGTCGAAATTGAATACAGTGATGGCCAAGTAATCCACCACATTGCTTTGAATGAGTCTGCCATTAGACGGTATGAGGGGACAATGACGTGCGAGATTTTCATTAAAGAAGAAAAATTTGAATTCTTTAAAGGAGACGGCTTATGTATTTCAACGCCAACTGGTTCAACAGGGTTAAATAAATCCTTAGGTGGGGCCGTTGTCCACCCGCGTTTAGATACCATTCAAATGACGGAGATTGCTTCAATTAATAACCGCGTGTACCGGTCTTTAGCCAGTCCCTTATTGATCGCTAAAGATGAGTGGATTGTCTTAAAACCGGCCAAAGAACATGCCATGACTGGCGTATTCTTGTCTTTAGACCACTTGAATATTCCATTGAATGATGTTGAAAAAATTACTTACCGTGTAGCCAAGGAACGCGTGCATTTTGCTCGTTACCGTCACATGCACTTCTGGGATAGAGTAGAAAACTCATTTATCGGCATCAACGACTATCCAAAGCGCAAACTCACAAAGGAAGAAAATTAGTTTTTCAGCATTTAGTATGTGAAGAAGCAATAGATTTAAGTAACAAATAAAGCAGCGTAAATGAAAGGTCGACAATTTTTATGATGGTATTTGAATGGCAAGCGGATGAAGCTTTGTTAACACGTACCTTTTTGAG
>NZ_JBOEQF010000412.1:0-1676 GCF_050689315.1 Aerococcus sp. L_32 | reverse complement strand
TTAAATAGTTTTAAATTAGTAGAGGTAGTGGACTTAATTGTCTGCTACCTCTTTTTCTGCAAATATCGCTCGCTCTGTATGGATTAATGGTAATATAAGATCATATTATATAAAAAAATTTAGAGGAGGCGCTTATGTTTACGCGATTCAAGCAGTCCAAGTTATTTTTTTGGACAGTGGAAATAGTCTTAACGATTATTGGCATTTATTTTATTTCACAAATGGCCAACATTTTCAAACCGCTGATTGGGATGGCTTCGGCAATACTTCTGCCATTGATAGTTGCAGGTTTTTTGTATTATATGTTTGATCCAATAGTTGTTTTTTTAGAGGAAAGAGGTGGGGTGCCAAGGGTGATTGGATTTCTCCTATCATTTATTGTGGTGGTCTTTGCTGGTGCTCTAATATTGCTGAATGTAGTTCCTAAAATGATTGAACAAACCACTGAGCTAACACAAAATTTACCAATCTATGCTGAGGAAACAGGTCGTTGGTTAAATGAACTTTCAAATAAGGAAGAGTTTAAAAACCTGAATTTAGTTGAACAGTTGAACTCAGCAAACCTATCGATTAATAATTTAATCAGAGTTGGAGTCATCAATGCAACCACTGGGTTGTCACTAATCGTGGGATTTGCAATGAATTTTCTTGTTCTGTTGTTCACAGTGCCATTTATTTTGGTTTTCATGTTTAAAGATGGACACGGTTTTTTAGATGCTGTTTCAAAATTCTTCCCGTTAACGATCCGTAAGGAGCTACGGCAAACGGTACGTGAATTAAACGAGACGTTGTCTGCTTACATCAGCAGTACGGTTTTAGATGCGTTTATTATTGGAATTTTAAGTTTTTTAGCGATGATGGTCTTTAAACAACCCTATGGACTACTGTTGGCTATTTTTTGTGGGGTTACGAATATTATTCCGTATGTTGGACCATTTATCGGTGCAGTGCCGGCGGTGATAGTAGGACTTTTTATTTCACCATTACAAGCATTGTACATGGCGCTATCGATCTTAGTTATCCAACAGTTGGACGGTAATTTGATCAAGCCACTATTATTTGGTAAGTCCATGAATATCCATCCTCTGACCATTATTTTACTATTGATTGGAGCTGGAAGTATTGCAGGCATCTTGGGCATGCTAATCTGTATACCGGTATATGCCGTCATAAAGACGTTAATCATCAATATTCATAAGATTTATCAAATCCAGAAAAAGAGGAATTTGCAAGAATACCCTAGAGAATGGAAATAAAAATAAGGAAAAATCTTTAAAATAAGTTATATTATATAGGTACTTTGCTCCCAACTTAGCACAGTAAAGCCCTTACTTCCTATTCGGAGGTAGGGGCTTTTTTTGTGTTTCCTGTTATAATATATTCGGTGATAATATGAAATTAATATATAAGTCATTGGTAGATATCAATTTTAGTATTCCTAATTTTCTAAACAAAAAAGGATATAGCCAGAATTTTGACTATATTCGTTATGGGTATGCTGGTGATTTGCCAGTTGATGTTTATGTGTTGTTTACCAATGATAATAATTTTATACTCTATATAGAAGAAAACACTTTACATATCTATCAAAGCACTGGTAAACATTTAGCTAGCGATGTGCTGGAGCATTTTGATTAGGGAGCATAACATGGAGCAGAAAGGGAGCAAATTTACTA
>NZ_JBOEQF010000411.1:0-1708 GCF_050689315.1 Aerococcus sp. L_32 | reverse complement strand
TATTGGTAATAATAAACCATCAGCAACCTCTTGTGCTTTAGAATCGCCTTTTAGAATTCGAATAATGTCCAAAGCAAAATAAACTGCTGTGGCTGGTCCACGTGAGGTCAATACTTTATGGTTTTCATCGTAGTAGGTGATATCTTCGTGGAAGGTCTTGTAATGCACTTGGTCTTCAAAGCCTGGGTAGCATGTCCCTTCCAAGTCTTTTGTGATGCCTGCTGCTTCAAGAACGATTGGTGAAGCACAAATACTCGAAACGTATTTATCATTCGCTACTTGTTTAGCAATCAAGTCAGTTACTCTTTTATCCTTGGCCAATTTTTCTGCACCTGGGCGCCCACCTGGCGTAATGACCATGTCATAGCTGTCTGTATCCACATCATCTAACAGTTTATCTGCCATAATCTCAATACCATGGTCACCGATTGTCGATAGGGTTTCGTTGATAGATACGATATCTATTGGGATTTCTGCTCGACGTAGGTAATCAATAACTGTAATTGCTTCTACTTCTTCGTAACCTTCACCTAGTAAAATCATTGTTTTCATCTTAAACCCTCCAGTTTAAACTGTACGCTTTGTTGCCTCTATCTTACCTAAATTTTATGGATAAGAAAAGGATCGACACTTGGCCGACCCTCCTACACATGGTAATAGATACTAGCTATCCATGTATGTTAGTTATTATTGTACTCTTGAACCATCTGTAAATTCACCATTTTGGTGGGCACGACGGCGTTCTTCAGCGCGTTGACGTTCTTCTTCAGATTGTTGTTGTTGATAATCTGCACGTGTCATCACGTCGTTAACATTCATATTTACTTCAACAACTCTTAAACCAGTCATTTTTTCAACGTTTGCTTTCACTTTTTCGATTGTTTGGTTAAAGGCTGCAGGAATGTTTTTGCCGTATTCAGCAATTACTTCTAAGTCGATGGCTACTTCTTTACTACCTACTTCAGCATTAACACCTTTTGTTTTGTCATCTTCAGAAGAGAAGAAGCTTTTCACGCCAGATGTGAAGTTTCCTTTCAACTCTAAAATGCCGTCAACATCTTGAACTGAGTTATTCGCAATACGTTCTAACACGCGAGGCTCAAAAGCTAAATTATTTTCGTGTCTTACTTGTTCATTTGTTTCAGCCATAATTTAATTCCTCCTAATATTTTTGTTGGTGATCTAGCCAACTTTAAATAACCTATAAGTTAATGATAACGTGAATATTTTTGATTATCAACCGATAACCCTTCGATCATTTCATAAAGAACCGTAACCAGGCACGTAAGTCGACCTCACCATCAAAGTAAGCACCGACGATATAGCCCACTGCTGCGATGATAGATACCAATAAGGCTGTCCCAAAATTAAAGACTACCCACAATAGTGCAAAGATAAAGGCTGATAATAAGCCGATAATCCGCCCTTTGTATTGGCGCCAAATCGCACGTTCTGCTCGTTTATTCCGTTCTGACATATTATCCCTCCTCCTTATTGCACACGTGGTACAGCTTTCTGTTTGGCTTGTTTTTCAGCTACGACAACGCTACGGTCAATTTGGTTGACCTTCACATTGACGTCCGCAACCGGAATCCCCAATGAAACGGCCACGGTATCACGTACGCGTTCCTGTACCCGACTAGCCAAGTCAATCACATTGGCTGCGTCATCCACTTGGAAAACAACTTTCACTTTGGTATCTTCTGGC
>NZ_JBOEQF010000410.1:0-1709 GCF_050689315.1 Aerococcus sp. L_32 | reverse complement strand
AGTCTTCATTCTACCGGAATTTTGGTGGTCTTCTAAAAATTGTTATATATAACAATTATGCGTAGTTTGTGATATATGCATCTAGTTCATCCTGATGCATTTTAGCGAATGGTTCGTCGAATAATTCGAAAACTTGAATCGCATTTTGGCATTTACTTACCCCTTCAGCAAACTGACCCTCAACAATCGCCACAATCCCTTTTAGGAATAAGAGACGGTTTTTAAAGTAATACGCATTTGTGCTCAATTGTGGCTCAATTGCTGCCATAATATCATTCACTTCGTCAGTCTCCTCCGACCGTAATCGATCGAAACAGACATTGATTAAGATGCTCAGTATGTGCACCTTCAAGGGATTGCTTTCTTGTATTGTAGATAATTTCGCAATCATATCTGCTACTAATACGTCTTGCAATGACTGCGTCAATCCTCGAAGGGAATTCCCTAGCAAAATAACCTCGTAACTCGTCCAAATGGAACATTTCAAGATGTATTCACTGATTAAATGCTTGTCTGCTTCAGGAATTTCCACATCAGTTAAATCATTCAATAAGAGTTTCGTCATTATAGCATTGTATTTAAATAGGATTTGGTTGGTTTCACCATACAAGTTTTCTTGTGTTTGTGCGATTGCGTTCAAGGCGTCAATATCAGCTTTTTTATAAGCGTTATCAATTTCTTCGATGTAGAATTTATAAGGACTATTGTATTCCTCAATTGCCGTCATAAATTCAGCAAAGGAGATGCCCAGGTTATGGACTAGATTGACTAAGTGATGAATTGTAATACTTGTTTCACCACGTTCAAACTTTGAGAGTTGGGAGTAGGAAATCTCCCCCGTGGTTGTGACATCCATAAGTGTCAAACCGCGCTCTCTTCTTAGATCTCTGTAGCTTATTCCAATATTCATTCTGTTGCTCCTTTTGTTATATATGACAAAAAATGAATTTTCCCCTATAATTCTGTTATATTTTAACAAAAAGGAGACGAAATCATGAAACAAAAAATCTTATCTCTACTAACTACGATTGCAATTTTCGGTATCATTGGCGTTCTTTAAACATTTCGGCCTACTTTTTCCAGTAGGCTAATACCATATATTCCATTGCGGACTGTACACTCACATTCGATTGAATCATCCGCTGTGCTTGCCCTACTAAATGTAGGGCTTTTGTCGCTTCTGCTACTGTTATTTTATTGACCATCCCTTGGTATTTACCAAAGTCATTAGGGAAGACCAATTGCGCTTGATTGTCTTGTCCCTGATCTACATGTAGAAGTAAATATAATAAATCATGGTAATGAAAGGCCACCAGATTTAGGGCCTGAATCATATCCGTCCTACCCTTAGGACCCTTCATCCAGTCTGACGCCACCATTGTTAGACCACGAGGGTCCTTTTTCACGATTAAATCCACCCACTGCAAGGACCAGTTGAGTCGTTGCTGGAAATCTTCATTCTCTGCCAGCGCCGTCGCTTCACCCACATCATTGGTTAAAGCGGTCAGAGTTGTCGCCATACTTGGCTTAATCCCCGCTTCCTCAAATAAGGCTTGTAGGTCCACCCGGTTTAATTGGGGAAAATGAATCATCTGGCAGCGGGAGACAATCGTCGACAAGATCGCGTCCCTATTATTGGTTAGAAGGAAAATAAAGACATTTTCATGCGGTTCCTCGATAAACTTCAACAAAGAGTTGGCTGCATTGAC
>NZ_JBOEQF010000409.1:0-1709 GCF_050689315.1 Aerococcus sp. L_32 | reverse complement strand
CATTGGTAATAATAAACCATCAGCAATCTCTTGTGCTTTAGCATCGCCTTTTAGAATTCGAATAATGTCCAAGGCAAAATAAACTGCTGTGGCTGGTCCACGTGAGGTCAATACTTTATGGTTTTCATCGTAGTAGGTGATATCTTCGTGGAAGGTCTTGTAATGCACTTGGTCTTCGAAACCTGGGTAGCATGTCCCTTCCAAGTCTTTAGTGACGCCTGCTGCTTCAAGGGCAATCGGTGACGCACAAATACTAGAAACATATTTATCGTTTGCTACTTGTTGAGCAATCAAGTCAGTTACTCTTTTATCCTTGGCCAATTTTTCTGCACCTGGGCGTCCACCTGGCGTAATGACCATGTCATAGCTGTCAGTATCAATATCATCTAACAGTTTATCTGCCATAATCTCAATGCCATGGTCACCAATTGTCGATAACGTTTCGTTGATAGATACGATATCTATTGGGATTTGTGCTCGACGTAGGTAATCAATCACTGTGATTGCTTCTACTTCTTCGTAACCTTCACCTAGTAAAATCATTGTTTTCATCTTTAAGCCTCCAATTTAAAATGCCGATTTTCTTGCCTCTATCTTACCTAAATTCTGGGGATAAGAAAAGGATCGACACTTGGCCGACCCCTCCTACACATGATAATAGATACTAGCTATCCATGTATGTTAGTTATTATTGTACTCTTGAACCGTCTGTAAATTCACCATTTTGGTGGGCACGACGGCGTTCTTCAGCGCGTTGACGTTCTTCTTCAGATTGTTGTTGTTGATAATCTGCACGTGTCATCACGTCGTTAACATTCATGTTCACTTCAACAACTGTTAAACCAGTCATTTTTTCAACGTTTGCTTTCACTTTTTCGATTGTTTGGTTAAAGGCTGCAGGAATGTTTTTGCCGTATTCAGCAATTACTTCTAAGTCGATGGCTACTTCTTTACTACCAACTTCAGCATTAACACCTTTTGTTTTGTCATCTTCAGAAGAGAAGAAGCTTTTCACGCCAGATGTGAAGTTACCTTTCAACTCTAAAATGCCGTCAACATCTTGAACTGAGTTATTCGCAATACGTTCTAACACGCGAGGTTCAAAAGCTAAATTATTTTCGTGTTTTACTTGTTCATTTGTTTCAGCCATAATTTAATTCCTCCTAATATTTATGTTGGTCATCTAGCCAACTTTAAATAACCTATAAGTTAATGATAACGTGAATATTTCTGATTATCAACCGATAACCCTTCGACTATTTCATAAAGAACCGTAACCAGGCATGTAAGTCGACCTCACCATCAAAGTAAGCACCGATAATAAAGCCGACTGCTGCGATGATAAATACCAGTAACGCTGTCCCGAAATTAAAGACTACCCACAATAGTGCAAAGATAAAGGCTGATAATAAGCCGATAATTCGCCCTTTGTATTGGCGCCAAATCGCACGTTCTTCTCGTTTATTCCGTTCTGACATATTATCCCTCCTCCTTATTGCACACGTGGTGCAGCTTTCTGTTTGGCTTGATTTTCAGCTACGACAACACTACGATCAATTTGGTTGACCTTCACATTAACATCCGTAACTGGAATCCCCAATGAAACGGCCACAGTATCACGTACACGTTCTTGTACCCGACTAGCCAAGCCAATCACATTGGCTGCGTCATCCACTTGGAAAACAACTCTTACTTTTGTATCTTCAGGA
>NZ_JBOEQF010000408.1:0-1715 GCF_050689315.1 Aerococcus sp. L_32 | reverse complement strand
TGCGGTTGCAGTGTGGTGCTCACACTTTTTACAACATCATATATATTACCAAATTAACCTAACCCCGTCAAGAAAATCATCATGATTAAGTTAAAAAGTTGAAAAATCTAGCATTTAACTTAGATTATTTCGCGAATTCAGTCGATGACTCAATTCTAGTTCCAATTTGTTTGCCGAAGACAGTATCGTGGGTAACAATCAGAATGGCTTTACCTTGGTCTTTAGCTAAGGCTGTGATAAGGCCACCGATTTGATCAGCAGATTCTCTATCCAAGGCTGAAGTAGGTTCATCAAAGCACAAGACACTTGGATTTAGCATTAAGGCTCTAGCAATCGCCACCCGTTGCTTCTGTCCACCTGATAATGTGGATGGGAATACATCTGCTTTGTCAGATAAACCAACATCTGCTAATAATTTTTTACCGTCTTCAATCAGTGCCGCTTTATTTTTCAGACCTTGTGCTAAGGGGGCTTCAATTAGATTTTGAATCACGGTTAAATTTGGGAACAATTGATAATCTTGGAAAACCATGCCGAGTTCATTTTGATAAGCACGGCGCTCACTATTTGAACCATAGACAGCTTTAGTGCCGTTATCTTTTGATAAGACTTTGCCGTTAATTTCAATCGTGCCGCGGTCAGCTTCTTCAAGATTGTTGATAATACGCATAAATGTTGTTTTACCTGTCCCTGAACGACCTAGTAAAATCACCACTTCACCTGGGTTGATTTCAAAATCATAATCTTTAATCACTTGGTTATCCTTATAAGCCTTATTTAGTCCTGATACTTTTAATGACATACGATGACCTCCCTTTTACCATTTCAATTGGTTTTCAAATTTGCGTAAGACGAATGTAAGTACTGCTGTGACGATTAAGTAAATCGCCCCAGCAACTAAGTATGGTACTAGAGACGCATAGGTATTCGCTGCAATATTTCCGGCTCTTAGTAACTCGCCAAGTCCAATCACATAAACTAATGACGTATCTTTTACTAGGGAAATCACTTCGTTCCCAATTGAAGGTAATACAATATTAACTACTTGCGGTAAGATAATTCTTCTAAAACCACGAATTTTACCAATACCTAATACAGAAATACTTTCATATTGACCGTCTGGCACTGCTGAAATACCACCTCTAAAGATTTCTGCAAAATAAGCAGCATAGTTAATCACATATGCAAGAACAGCTGCTGGGAATCGATCCATAGCGATACCAATATATGGTAAACCAAAGAAGATCACCATCAATTGAAGCATTAGTGGACTACCACGCATGATAAAAACATAAGCTTCAATAATTCCTTGTAACCATTTTGGGCCAAACACGCGTAAGATCCCGATTAAGAAACCGATTGGTACTGAAATGACTAATACAATTGCGAATAAAAGTAAAGTGAGTTTTAATCCGTTTAATAATGATGGTAATACTGTCATCACAATATTTGATGAGCCCGTTGATTCTGAATCTTCACCAAACCATTTCACTTCAAATTCAGCATATGTCCCGTTTTGTCTTAATTCTTCAATCCCCGCATCCACTTGTTCTTTTAATGCAGTATCTGATTTTCTAAAACCAACACCCATCGGTTCAACAGATGTTTCATCTACAAAGTACTCATATTCATCTAAAGTTCCTTTTTGGTTTAAGGTATAGCGAGAATAGATATCCCCAGCATAGATAGCATCCACACGGTCAGCATCCAAATCG
>NZ_JBOEQF010000407.1:0-1716 GCF_050689315.1 Aerococcus sp. L_32 | reverse complement strand
TGATTTGGATGCTGACCGTGTGGACGCGATCTATGCTGGTGATATTTATTCTCGCTATACCTTAAATCAAAAAGGGACTTTAGATGAATATGAGTACTTTGTAGATGAAACATCTGTTGAACCGATGGGTGTTGGTTTTAGAAAATCAGACACTGCATTAAAAGAGCAAGTAGATGCAGGTATTGAAGAATTAAGACAAAACGGGGCTTATGCTGAAATTGAAGCGAAATGGTTCGGTGAAGATTCAGAATCAACGGGCTCATCAAATATTGTCATGACGGTATTGCCTTCATTATTAAATGGATTAAAGTTAACCCTACTTTTATTTGTCATTGTATTGATTCTATCAGTACCAATTGGCTTCTTAATTGGAATCTTACGCGTGTTTGGACCAAAATGGTTACAAGCAATTATTGAAGCTTATGTTTTCATCATGCGTGGTAGTCCACTAATGCTTCAATTGATGGTGATCTTCTTCGGTTTACCATATATTGGTATCGCCATGGATCGATTCCCAGCAGCTGTTTTAGCATATGTGATTAACTATGCAGCTTATTTTGCAGAAATTTTTAGAGGTGGTATTTCAGCAGTGCCGGACGGTCAATATGAAAGTATTTCTGTATTAGGTATTGGTAAAATTCGTGGTTTTAGAAGAATTATCTTACCGCAAGTAGTTAATATTGTATTACCTTCAATTGGTAACGAAGTGATTTCCCTAGTAAAAGATACGTCATTAGTTTATGTGATCGGACTTGGCGAGTTACTAAGAGCCGGAAATATTGCAGCTAATACCTATGCGTCTCTAGTACCATACTTAGTTGCTGGGGCGATTTACTTAATCGTGACAGCAGTTCTTACATTTGTCTTACGTAAATTTGAAAACCAATTGAAATGGTAAAAGGGAGGTCATCTTATGTCATTAAAAGTAGCAGGACTAAATAAATCTTATCAAGATAACCAAGTCATTAAGGATTATGACTTCGAAATCAATCCTGGTGAAGTTGTGATTTTACTAGGTCGTTCAGGGACGGGTAAAACGACATTCATGCGTATTATAAACAATCTTGAAGAAGCAGACCGTGGTACGATTGAAATTAACGGTAAGGTCTTATCAAAAGATAACGGCACTAAAGCTGTCTATAGTTCAAATAGTGAGCGTCGAGCTTATCAAAATGAACTAGGCATGGTTTTCCAAGATTATCAATTGTTCCCAAATTTAACCGTGATTCAAAATCTGATTGAAGCACCCTTAGCACAAGGGCTTAAAAACAAAGAAGAATTGATTGAAGATGGTAAAAAACTATTAGCGGATGTTGGTTTATCTGATAAAGCAGATGTTTTCCCATCAACATTGTCTGGTGGTCAAAAGCAACGGGTGGCGATTGCTAGAGCTTTAATGCTAAATCCAAGTGTCTTGTGTTTTGATGAACCTACTTCAGCCTTGGATAGAGAATCTGCTAATCAAATCGGTGGCCTTATCACAGCCTTAGCTAAAGACCAAGGTAAAGCGATTCTGATTGTTACCCATGATACTGAGTTCGGGAAACAAATTGGAACTAGAATTGAGTCATCGACTGAATTCGCAAAATAATCTAAGCTAAATTCTAGATTTTATCAACTATTTAACTTAATCATGATGATTTTCTTGACGTGGTTAGGTTAATTTGGTAATATATATGATGTTGTAAAAAGTGTGAGCACCACACTGCAACCGCG
>NZ_JBOEQF010000406.1:0-1730 GCF_050689315.1 Aerococcus sp. L_32 | reverse complement strand
ATATAAAAAAGACCCACAAATCTATTCCTGAAATACCTTAGGATGGGCGTATGTGTAGGGAGGTACACACACGCCTATCCTAAGCTACTAATAAAATAGAAAATGCAGGTCTTGCCGGCCGAACCGTAACGAATCCAGTATTTTTCCGTAACTAGATATTATTTTATTTTTTTCTATTAGCTGAGTGACTAACGAGATTGCCAATATGTAGGATTAAATATAATAATTCCATGTCATTGACTTGCCAGCCCTTGGCTTCTAATAGGTATTCCTTAATTTTATCGGCTGCTTCTTTCTCTTTAGGATAGGAAATGAAGGCCAATTCAACCATTCGGTCATTTTTAACCGGTTGATCATTTTCTTGCTCTTGTCCCTGTCGTATTAAGTAGTATCGAATATGGGTAACAAATCGTTGAAAATATACAGAATTTTCATCGATATCAATATTCGTGGCAAACTGAACAATTCGAATAATATCATTGGTCAACTCCATCTGCTCATAAGCAGATTGGTTAGCCGTTCGGTCCAGTTGCGCGTTTACAAAATGTAGGGTGATTGCAGCGACTTCTGTTTGTGGAAAATTCGGTGACAATTTTTGTCGGACCAAGTCCACCGCCTCTTCAGCGATCGCATACTCTTTAGGGTAAATCCTCTTTATTTCCCATTGCATGGGATTCATCAAATTGGGATCTTGTTTTTGCTGATGAATCGCAAATAAGATATGATCGGTCAGTGTAAGGAAGAGATTCGGATTGAATGCCACATCCATCTTCTTTTTGAAAAGGGATACGATTTTATAAATCCAATATATTTCTTCTTCACTAGCATTTGTCATCACCATCAAAATGTGTTCGAGATCAACGTCTCCTTCAGGATAATAACGTTTTTCAATATTGTTGCCATCGATTGGATCGCCAACCTTGGCTTGGAAGCCTAACCCTTTTCCAATTAAAATCATTTCACGTCCGTCATCATCACTTGAAAACACGACATTATTATTAATTCTTTTTACGATTTTAAAACAAGTTTCCCCACATCCTCTCTTGATGTATTGATGAGAACAAGTCCTTATATACAAAAAAGACCAGAGCATAAAAGTATAGCTATTAGTCCCAAGACTAATCTGCGATAACTTTGATGCCTGGTCTTGCCGGCCGAGCCGTAACTAATCCAGTATACAGAGTACTTGTTCTTTATCTACTTGCAATATTACCCCTAATTGTAAGCGTTGTCAACCTATTTCGAAAACGTTTTCTAAATATTTTAATAAACGATAAATTCGGTTGACAAGAGCAGCATAGAACATTACTTACATTTTTATAACTAGATAACGTGCAAGTTCATTTGATATATATTCTTTTCATTGGCTACCTTTGAAACTCTGAGTCCGATTGTCTTCTGTCACATTTTAACAATAAAAAACACCCTCATCGCTTTGAGGGTGAAAAAGGAAAAAACAAAAATGAAAGGATGATGCAATCTATTAGAGGTCTAGATTGCCTCAAAAACATTATAGCATGGTTCAAATAAAAATGAAAGCCTTTTTATGAAACGTTTTCAACGTTGCTATTATAGGATTTCTCTATCATTTGTGACCTAGTGCGTCATTAGACTAAAAATTCATATAATGTCGGATTTTCAGATACCGAAATGTAATTGGCATCAAAATTCTTCAACCGGTCTAATAAACCGGGTAGGGTTTCGTAGTCACCCAATAGGATCCCAACAAG
>NZ_JBOEQF010000405.1:0-1731 GCF_050689315.1 Aerococcus sp. L_32 | reverse complement strand
TATCTTTTCTACTTGTGGCTATGCTTAGTGAAAGTTTTTTACTATCAGATACCAATTTCTATGCACTCTGATGTTTGGTTATAAGGTTATCCTGAAAGAAATCGAAGACGGAAACCGTGGACCACAAGCAGCTAACGTTGTTAAAGCGTAAATCTAATTTAAATTTTAACAATTAGGGCAACAGCCCACTAGACTAGTTAAACATTTGTTTAGCTAGTCTTTTTTTTCGATATAGATTTTCTATATATAGTAGTAGTCGAAATCCTTAGTGGCCTAGAAGCATCAAAAAGCTAGCATTCATTACCAAACCCGCTAACAATATCACAAAACCCGCTTTGCTCTGGTGCTTACAACCATTCAAAGCGGGCTTTTTTCGATTACTATGCTTTCTTTTTAAGGAATAAACTGTAAATCATCATCACTATTGAAATGATGATTAAAGCGATTGTTTGACCATTCAATGATTCCGGCATAATGAAGCTTGCAGCGATAGCGATGATTAAGACGATGACTGAAAAGCTAGCCAGTAATTTCATCATTCTTGCTGAATTTGATTTTTTACCAGCGATTTCTACGCCTTCAGAACGGTAATCCATGAATAAGCTAGATAACCAGGAGAATACTGCTAGGTAGAATAGGAATTTGATTAGGCCAAAACCGGTTAATAAGACTTGCGCGTTGGCCATTTCTACAATATTTTGCATGATAACCATTTCCATTGCGATAAATAACGGGGGCAATACTGGCAGTAAGTTATGCGTGCCAATCACTAAATGAATCAGTAACCATTGTAGGAAGAGTAATCCTTTTGCCAAAATAGTTACGGGACTAAAAATTAACATAGCGAATAGGGCAACTTCGACCACACCTAAGACGATCATGTTCTTAATGAGTGTGAGTTCTTTTTGCTTAGAAAATAATAAGTAGACCTGTGTAAGTAAAAATTGCCAGAATATTAATAGTAGAAAATTTGTCCAGTTAATCGTGTTGACTGCTTGTAATGTCATGAAGGCAGGGACCGCCATGAGACATACGAGTAGGACATGGAAAATTGCTGGAACAATAATTTGGCGGTTTTTACTGCCGGCCATGGATTTGATTGCTGCCATTTATTGTCTCCTTTCAACGATAAATAATCGTGGAGGTAGGTTTTTTTGGTTCAAAAAATTGAACATAGCTACATTATAACTTTTTTGGTCGCATTTTTCGAGATAAGATTGAACCGCTTCAAATTCTTCCATACCACCCGGATGACCAACATATGAAGCAATCAGTAACAAACCCATCTTATCCAAACGTTCAAGGACTGATTGTATGGCTTTAATAGTGGTCTCTGATTGGGTAATGATCTCCTTATTACCACTAGGCAAATAACCAAGGTTGAAGATGGCTAATTGTAATTTTTCATCGGTTGGAATGACTTGCTCTAATTCGCTATGGTCTTTTACAAATAACTTTGTATTTTTAAATTTTGCCTCTTCAGAAAGGCGTTTTTCAGCGAATGCAATCGCCTGTGCTTGTATGTCTAAGCCGTAGACGATACCTTCAGGGCCAACTAGTTGTGAAAGCAACAGGGTATCATTACCTTTACCTACTGTCGCGTCTAATACATGGTCACCATTGTGAATTTTTTGTTTCATTATTTGATGCGTCACAGTGACAATATTTTGAAACATACCATTCCTTCTTTCTATAATTAATAGCTTAATCTACCGTGGGTTTTCAGTAAAT
>NZ_JBOEQF010000404.1:0-1743 GCF_050689315.1 Aerococcus sp. L_32 | reverse complement strand
TTAACCCTTCAAGACATCGCAGACAAGTTCGATATTTCAACGTCAACTGTCAACCGGGTATTCCAGCCTTACTTCCATTCAACCATATACCAATTCATCTTGGACTTGCGGTTGGGCTATGCCTATACCTTGATTGAAAGTGGTTTGTCTATCACGGAGTCATGGCAAAAAGCTGGCTTTAATGATTATAGTAACTTCTATAGAGCCTTTATTAAGCATTATCATATTAGACCGCATGAGGTACCAAAAAAAGGAGAATCGTAAGCATCTCCTTTTTTTGATTATGTTCAGCCTTCTACTGTTTCTTTACCTATCGTTGCCTTAAAAGTAGGACGAAAGGTATAGTCCATCCTCGGACAAAAATAGTGGTGAGTCTTGCTACTGGCAACAAGTTTTGCGTATACCAACAAAAAAGGTCACGGTACTCGCCCTAATCTGGGTTAAGTACTGTGACCTTTTGTATGCTGTCATTGCGGTTTTTCATTAAGTTAGTTTTCAACTAGTCCTAATTTTTTGAAGATGTCATCCACTTTTTGGATGTGGTAGTGGTAGTCAAAGGCGTCGTCAATAGCTGCTTGATCTAGGTGACTAGCGATTTCTTCATTGGCTTCTACAAGCCCTTTAAAGTGCTTGCCTTCGTCCCAAGCGATTGCTGTTAATGGTTGAACTAAATCGTAGGCTGCTTCGCGTGATAAGCCTGCATCAACCAATTTTAGCAATACACGTTGTGAGTAGATTAAACCGTGAGTAGCATCCATGTTGCGTTTCATATTTTCAGGGAAGACGGTGAGTTTTTCCATGATGTTTGCGAAACGATTTAACATATAATCTACTAAGATTGTTGTATCTGGTAGGATAATCCGTTCAGCCGATGAATGAGAGATATCTCTTTCATGCCATAAGGTCACGTTTTCATAAGCTGTCATCACATGTCCACGAACGACGCGAGCAAGCCCAGCCATGTTTTCTGAACCGATCGGGTTACGCTTATGTGGCATAGCGCTTGAACCTTTTTGCCCTTTTGCAAAGAATTCTTCCACTTCCCGCGTTTCCGATTTTTGTAGCGAACGGACTTCTGTCGCAATATTTTCTATCATTGTAGCAATTAAAGCGAGTGATGAAATATATTCAGCGTGTAGGTCACGTGGTAGGATTTGCGTTGAAATCTCTTGTGGGTTAATGCCTAAGTGTTCACACACATAAGTTTCAATAAATGGCGGTACATTGGCGTAAGTACCTACTGCACCAGAAATTTTACCTGCTTCAACACCGCGCGCAGCCGCTTCAAAACGTTGGATATTTCGTTTACATTCTGAATACCAACGCGCTACTTTCAAACCAAAAGTCGTTGGTTCAGCATGCACACCGTGGGTACGACCCATTGTAACAGTGTATTTATGTTCTATCGCACGTGCTTTTAACACCTGCAAGAATCGGTCTAAGTCTTTACGAATTAAATCATTTGCTTGTTTTAATTGGTAACCTTGAGCTGTATCCACAACATCAGTAGACGTTAAGCCATAATGCACCCATTTACGTTCTTCGCCCAATGATTCAGACACATTACGGGTAAAGGCAACCACATCATGACGGGTTTCTTTTTCAATTTCTTCCACTCGTTTTGTATCAAAAGTGGCCTTTTCACGAATAGCTTGTGCATCCTCTTTAGGGACTTCCCCTAAGGCTGCCCATGCCTCTGTTGCAAGAATTTCAACTTCCAACCAAGAGGCATATTTATTTTCC
>NZ_JBOEQF010000403.1:0-1755 GCF_050689315.1 Aerococcus sp. L_32 | reverse complement strand
CAGTATAGTTTGCGACGGAAACTTATACAAGTATATTGAGGAAAGTGTCGTCTGGTATTGTAATTAATTAAAATAAAGCAGAAATAAGCAAGAGCATGGAGGATGTATATGGAAGTAGCACCTATAGGTTGGATAGAAACAGCTTTTGTAGAAAAGTTCGGCATTCCGAGACAAAGTATGGTTGTGCCACAAGTAAAGGGAATGATTCAATTTTATCCACCTTTCAATCAAATTGAATATTTTAAAGAGATTCAATCCTTTGATTACTTGTGGTTAGTTTGGCATTTTTCAGCACAAAAGGGTCGGGCCAACAAAGCAACTGTCAGACCGCCTCGTTTGGGTGGGAATGAACGGGTAGGTGTCTTTGCTTCAAGGTCGCCGTACCGACCAAATCCTATCGGCCTGTCTTCAGTGAAATTAGAAAAAGTTCATATCGATGGGGCTGGAAAAGTGTCTTTAGAAGTATCTGGTGTTGATTTAATGGATAAAACACCTATTTTAGATATCAAACCCTATGTCAAAACAGACATCCATGAAGAGGCTAGGGCTGGTTTTACAGATGAAGTAGCTTGGCAACCATTGACAGTCGATATGCCTGAAGCGGTGACTGCGGGGTTACCAGAATATTTACTTACCCAACTGCAAGCCGTTTTAGCTCAAGACCCGAGACCTAGAACCCAAGATAATCCTGATAAAATTTACGGCATGCGTTTTGATGCTTATGATGTACATTTTACAGTCAAAAGTGGTATTCTAAGGGTAGTAAAAATCACTGAACAGGCAGAATCATAGGGGGTTGACGATGAAATTTATTCAATATTTCCAGGCAAATTCAAATGACATGCAAGTTGGTATCCTGAGTGACTTAGGAATTATCGACATCAGAGAAGCAAGTGAAACATTAGGTATTCAAGTCCCAAACCAACTGAAGACTATTATTGAAGGGTCATACAAGGACCGTATTCAACAAATTCTAGACTACTATACCCACCATGCCCACGAAGTAACCTTTGTGGACGCGGACACCATTGTCTATGCGCCAGTTATCCATAATCCTGAGAAAATAATTTGTGTGGGCTTAAATTATCATGACCATGTGAGTGAATCGAAAATCTCTGATGATCCAGAAGAACCCGTATTATTTTCAAAATTTAATAACGCCTTAGCCAGCCATAATCAGGTCATCCCATTGAATAAACACGGCGAACAATTCGATTATGAAGGGGAATTAGCGGTCGTAATTGGCAAAACAGCTAAAAATATTTCCCAATCTGAGGCCCTAGATGCCGTATTTGGCTATTCTATAGCCAATGATGTATCCGTTCGTGACTTACAGTTCAAATCAGGTCAATGGTTACTTGGTAAAACAAACGATTTCTCTGCACCCGTTGGTCCCTATTTAACGACAAAAGATGAAGTGGACATCAACAATTTAGCCATTAAAACATACCGTAATGGTGTAGAAGTTCAATTAGCTAATACCAAGCAAATGATTTTCAAGGTGGCTGAGATTGTGTCTTATATCTCAGAATACATGACCTTACAAGCTGGGGATATCATCTTAACAGGTACACCTTCAGGGGTAGTATTAGGTTATCCAGAAGATCAACAAGACTGGCTTAAAACAGGCGATGAAATTTCGATTGAAATTGAAGGATTAGGTCGTTTAACCAATAGCTTTGAAATAGAAGAATAAGAGAAATATATAGAAATTTGAGAGATGAAGTATGTCAATGTAGTACTTCACCTCTCTTT
>NZ_JBOEQF010000402.1:0-1756 GCF_050689315.1 Aerococcus sp. L_32 | reverse complement strand
GAAGAGAGGTAAAGTACTATATTGACATACTTATACCTCTCAAATTTCTATATATTTCTCTTATTCTTCTATTTCAAAGCTATTGGTTAAACGACCTAATCCTTCAATTTCAATCGAAATTTCATCGCCTGTTTTAAGCCAGTTTTGTTGATCTTCTGGATAACCTAATACTACCCCTGAAGGTGTACCTGTTAAGATGATATCCCCTGCTTGTAAGGTCATGTATTCTGAGATATAAGACACAATCTCAGCCACCTTGAAAATCATTTGCTTGGTACTAGCTGATTGAACTTCTGCACCATTACGGTATGTCTTAATGGCTAAATTGTTGATGTCCACTTCATCTTTTGTTGTTAAATAGGGACCAACGGGTGCAGAGAAATCGTTTGTTTTACCAAGTAACCATTGACTTGATTTAAACTGTAAGTCACGAACGGATACATCATTGGCTATAGAATAGCCAAATACGGCATCTAGGGCCTCGGAATGAGAAATGTTTTTAGCTGTTTTGCCAATTACGACTACTAATTCTCCTTCATAATCGAATTGTTCGCCGTGTTTATTCAATGGGATGACCTGATGATGGCTGGCTAAGGCGTTATTAAATTTTGAAAATAAAACGGGTTCTTCTGGATCATCAGAGATTTTTGATTCACTCACATGGTCATGATAATTTAAGCCCACACAAATTATTTTCTCAGGATTATGGATAACAGGTGCATAGACAATGGTGTCCGCATCCACAAAGTTCACTTCATGGGCGTGGTGGGTATAGTAGTCTAGAATTTGTTGAATACGATCCTTGTATGCCCCTTCAATAATGGCCTTCAGTTGGTTTGGGACTCGAATACCTAATGTTTCACTTGCTTCTCTGATGTCGATAATCCCTAAGTCACTCAAGACACCGACTTGAATGTCATTTGAATTTGCCTGGAAATATTGAATAAATTTCATGTTCAACCTCCTATGATTCTGCCTGTTCAGTGATTTTTACTACCCTTAGAATACCACTTTTGACTGTAAAATGTACCTCATAAGCATCAAAACGCATGCCGTAAATTTTATCAGGATTGTCTTGGGTTCTAGGTCTCGGGTCTTGAGCTAAAACGGCTTGCAGTTGGGTAAGTAAATATTCTGGTAACCCCGCAGTCACCGCTTCAGGCATATCGACTGTCAGTGGTTGCCAAGATACTTCATCTGTAAAACCAGCCTTAACGTCTTCATGGATGTCTGTTTTGACATAGGGTTTGATATCTAAAATGGGTGTTTTATCCATTAAATCAACACCAGATACTTCTAAAGACACTTTTCCAGCCCCATCTATATGGACTTTTTCTAATTTCACTGAAGACAGGCCAATAGGGTTTGGTCGGTACGGCGACCTGGAAGCAAAGACACCTACCCGTTCATTCCCACCCAAACGAGGCGGTCTGACAGTTGCTTTATTGGACCGACCCTTTTGTGCTGAAAAATGCCAAACTAACCACAAGTAATCAAAGGATTCAATCCCTTTAAAATATTCAATTTGATTGTAAGGTGGATAAAATTGAATCACGCCCTTTACTTGTGGCACAACCATACTTTGTCTCGGAATGCCAAACTTTTCTACAAAAGCCGTTTCTATCCAACCTATAGGTGCTACTTCCATATACATCCTCCATGCTCTTGCTTATTTCTGCTTTATTTTAATCAATTACAATACCATACGACACTTTCCTCAATATACTTGTATAAGTTTCCTTTGCAAATTATACTA
>NZ_JBOEQF010000401.1:0-1760 GCF_050689315.1 Aerococcus sp. L_32 | reverse complement strand
CTGCCTCCTAATATATTGGGTTTATTTTTATAAAGTCTGGATGCACGCTAAATAGTTAGTGCAGCCTGTATCCAAGCTGACGCAAATTGTTAATCAGGTCGGATATATTTTTTACTCAAAAAAAGTGCGGTGCAATGACGCTTCGCCATATTGCCCGCACATCGCTAGATTAAGTATAACATAAACTAGATTAATTTATCAGCTACCATTTGTTCTGCAATCTGAATTGAATTCAATGCGGCACCCTTCCATAAATTGTCAGAAACAACCCACATATGGAATCCACGTGGGAAGTCTAAATCTTTACGGATACGGCCAACAAATGTTTCCGTTTTCTTCTCAGCATTTACTGCTTGAGGGTAAAGTTGTTGGTTGATATCATCTTCCAATACAACACCAGGTGCGTCTCGTAAAATATTTTGGATATCTTCAAGTGTCACGTCATCATTATCTACTTCAAAGTAAACAGACTCTGAGTGGCCGTAAACAACCGGTACACGCACACATGTCGCTGATACCCCAATCGTATCATCACCTAAGATTTTTTTGGTTTCATTGGTCATTTTCATTTCTTCATAAGTATAGTGGTTGTCTTGGAATTTATCGATTTGCGGCAATACGTTGTAAGCCATTTGATAATGTTTCTCATCACCACCAACTGGTAAGATGCCAGGTGTTTGAATATCATTACCTGCTTCAATATCACGGTATTGTTGACGCATTTCTTCAATAGCTGTCGCCCCTGCACCTGATACCGCTTGGTAAGTAGACACAATCACACGGTCTAATCCAAAGGTATCACGGATTGGATTTAAGGCCACAACCATTTGGATTGTTGAACAGTTAGGGTTAGCAATCAAGCCATTATGATTTTTCAATGCTTGTGGGTTTACCTCCGGCACTACTAAAGGCGTATTTTCATCCATCCGGAAGGCAGAAGTATTATCAATGACGACTGCACCAGCATCAATGGCTGCTTGGCTAAATTCGACTGAACGGTCTCCACCAGCTGAGAAAAAGGCAATATCCACACCATCAAAAGCATCTTTTGTCAATTCTTCAACAACATAGTTTTTATCGCCCACCGGTAATTCTTTACCTGCTGAACGCGCTGATGCTAATAGTTTAATATTTTTTACTGGGAAATTTACTTTTGCAACTAAGTGACGTAATTGTTCCCCAACTGCACCTGTTGCTCCGACAATTGCTACATTATACTCTTTTGCCATAATTGATTCATCCTTTTATTTATATTCGATATTATTCGTATTCGCTGTTTCATTTTATCAGAGGTTAGCCTTTTTCTCAATGAAAATGACAGTATTATGAAATAAAAATGAGAAAACACTCAATTAATATAAAAATTATCTGTTACCCTTCTTCAGTTTGCACGATCAACAATTTAATGGTCTTCACCCTTATTTAGTCCATATCATGAGAATAGAAAAAGTATAAGTATTTTGATTTGTTCACTTTTCTTAGAAGTTAATCTCTTCAAATTCATGACTTCCATATAAATATTCCATACCATTAGCACATCAAAATTTTCTCTAAACTATGTAAATGTAGCGCAACATCAACCTCATTTTGTTTGTATGGAAACCTAAATAGTCGAATTTTTTGTATTTCAATTGTTGACGTTTATTGATGATACTGGACCTATTTTTCTTTATCTCTATATAAAAAAGCACCCAGTTAAAAAACTGGATGCTCTCTTATATAAAATATCTGAATATTATTCGGCGTCTAAACCTTTCATT
>NZ_JBOEQF010000400.1:0-1769 GCF_050689315.1 Aerococcus sp. L_32 | reverse complement strand
AGAAAATAAATATGCATCTTGGTTGGAAGTTGAAATTCTTGCAACAGAGGCATGGGCGGCCTTAGGTGAAGTCCCTAAAGAGGATGCGCAAGCCATTCGTGAAAAGGCCACTTTCGATGCAAAACGAGTGGAAGAAATTGAAAAAGAAACCCGTCATGATGTGGTTGCCTTTACCCGTAACGTGTCTGAATCATTGGGCGAAGAACGTAAATGGGTGCACTATGGTTTAACGTCTACTGATGTTGTGGATACAGCTCAAGGTTACCAATTAAAACAAGCAAATGATTTAATTCGTAAAGACTTAGACCGATTGTTGCAAGTGTTAAAAGCGCGTGCGATTGAACATAAATACACTGTTACAATGGGCCGTACCCATGGTGTTCACGCTGAACCAACGACTTTTGGTTTGAAAGTAGCGCGTTGGTATTCAGAATGTAAACGAAATATCCAACGTTTTGAAGCGGCTGCGCGCGGTGTTGAAGCAGGTAAAATATCTGGTGCAGTAGGTACTTACGCCAATGTACCGCCATTTATTGAAACTTTTGTGTGTGAACACTTAGGCATCAACCCACAAGAGATTTCAACGCAAATCCTACCACGTGACCTTCACGCTGAATATATTTCATCACTCGCTTTAATCGCTACAATGATTGAAAATATTGCGACCGAGGTCCGTTCACTACAAAAATCGGAAACACGTGAAGTGGAAGAATTCTTTGCAAAAGGGCAAAAAGGTTCAAGCGCAATGCCACATAAGCGTAACCCAATCGGTTCAGAAAACATGGCTGGATTAGCACGTGTCGTTCGTGGTCATGTCATGACTGCTTATGAAAACGTGACCTTATGGCATGAAAGAGATATCTCTCATTCATCGGCTGAACGCATTATCCTACCAGATACAACAATCTTAGTAGATTACATGTTACATCGTTTCGCAAACATCATGGAAAAACTAACCGTCTTCCCTGAAAATATGAAACGCAACATGGATGCTACTCACGGTTTAATCTACTCACAACGTGTATTGCTAAAATTGGTTGATGCAGGCTTATCACGTGAAGCAGCCTACGACTTAGTACAACCTCTGACTGCAATCGCTTGGGACGAAGGCAAGCACTTTAAAGGGCTTGTAGAAGCCAATGAAGAAATCACTAGTCACCTTGATCAAGCAGCTATTGATGATGCATTTGACTACCACTACCATATCCAAAAAGTAGATGACATTTTCGAAAAATTAGGACTAGTAGAAGATTAGGTTATTAGCAAAATTGCAATGACTGTATACAAAAAAGCTCACGGTACTTAACCCAGATTAGGGCAAGTACCGTGAACTTTTTTTGATTTATGAAAAAAATTGTTGCAAGTAGCGTGATTCAGCACTGTTTTGTCCGATCCTGGACTGAGGGTGGTGCCACTGCTTTTAAGGCTATGATAGGTAAAGAGACAGCCGACGACTGAAATCAATAAATCAATAAATCTATAAATCTATAAAAAAAAGGAGATCCTTATGAGTCTCCTTTTTTTGGTACCTGATGCGGTCTAATATGATAATGCTTAATAAAGGCTCTATAGAAGTTACTATAATCATTAAAGCCAGCTTTTTGCCATGACTCCGTGATAGACAAACCATTTTCAATCAGGGTATAGGCATAGCCCAACCGCAAGTCCAAGATGAATTGGTAAATGGTTGAATGGAAGTAAGGCTGGAATACCCGGTTGACAGTTGACGTTGAAATGTCGAACTTGTCTGCGATGTCTTGAAGGGTTAG
>NZ_JBOEQF010000399.1:0-1770 GCF_050689315.1 Aerococcus sp. L_32 | reverse complement strand
CTATCCGCTAACACAAAAATATCATCTCGGATACCAGATGGGACTTTTTCGTTGATTAAAAAGCGATTTAGCTTTTGTCGATGACCGTTTGAGAGGTGGATAAAATCTCCGGGACGGCGATTGCGCACAGTCAAGTTAACGTCAGCACCCACCTCAGCCAACAAAACAGACCCCTGGTGCAAATAAACATCCGCTTGGTCCTCGTCAAACCAACCAAATTTGACCCGGCCGCTTACTGCCACCCAGTCCTGCCAGCTTAAAACTTGCTCAGTCATTTTACCGGTGGCACCAGCACTTGCTAAGAAATCAGACCGGCCACCGGGCAAAATATAGGCCGTATCATACACCTTGACTAGGCGGTAGCCTCCAGGCAACCGCCACTCAGCTTGCCCATTCTCGCTTTGTAAGAAAGCCACCATCCGCTTAAAGCCGTCTTGCGTAAAGGCAGCCAAGGCGGCAACCCTCGTTTGGTCGAACAATCGCTGCCACAACAAGACCTGTTCAGGCAAGTCATAGTCCGCTATGGTAGGCAAATCAACTTGCCAAGTGTCATCTTTCTTCGTCAAGGCATCTCTTAAAACTTGGTCCATATAAGCCTCCGCAAACCGGCTAGTCGCTTGAGCAGCCAAGGCGAAGTCGCCCAGATGGTCGATAAGAGCGCCATCTTCCGACTCCAATTCCGGCAGATACTGCTGTCTAAACCTGTTTCTGGTATAAGACAGGTCAAGATTAGACGCGTCCTCACTAAAAGGGACCTGCCACGCCATTGCATAGTCATATAAATCAGCCTTATCCACACTTAACAAGGGGCGGAGCACATAGCCCGTCTGCAAGCCCTGGTCCAAGGGAATTGGCCGGTAGGGATGAATGCCGGCAATACTCTTCAAGCGGCCCCCATGAACCAACCGCATCAAGACTGTTTCCGCCTGGTCATTTTGATGGTGGGCAGTCACTAGGAAAGGTGACTTGGTCAAGACCATCATCCGCTCAAAGACCGCATATCGGAATTCGCGTGCCGCCAATTCCGACCGATTTGGATTCTGCGGGTCATCGTGGTCCCAAGCCACTACTTGGATAGGAATGTCTCGGTCCTCGCAAAACTTGATGACCATATCTTGCTCAGCCGTTGATTCAGGACGGAGCTGGTGGTTAATATGGATCACTGAAAAAGTCACTAATGATTTTTGACTTAAGCGGTGAAACAAATCCAACAAAACCATAGAATCGACGCCACCAGATACAGCCAATAAAAAGGGGATCTGCCCATCAATTGGCCTATAGTTAGCCGGTAGCTGCGACTTCAACCGGTCTTTGGTAGCTAGTAGCCAGTCTTCCACTATCTTTAGTACATTTTCACCCATCACATACCGCTCCTTTCCTAAGTTTTTTCTTTCCCGAATATTCTCTAGGTATCCCTATCTATCCTAGACACGGTTAAACATCAAAGAGGTCTGCGACAAATTGCCACAGACCCCTCTCAATAAGTGTCTACACTTAGTTTTGGGCCTGTAACCTTAGTTACAACCCACTATATCTTATTAAGAACGACGGCCGCCTCGACCACCGCGTTTACCTTCTGTATTACGTTTTAAAGAAGTTAAACGGTCATCAGAGTCTTTTAAGAATGATGACATCAAGCTATCGAAATCATTTGTACCCGCTTTATTACCAGCGTTAGACTTGAATGAATTCCCGCCACCAAAGTTTGATCGACCACCTGAATGGTTGTTTGATTTTGGTTTACCTTGATAGCCACCACCACGGTTATCG
>NZ_JBOEQF010000398.1:0-1771 GCF_050689315.1 Aerococcus sp. L_32 | reverse complement strand
GACTCCTGTTAATTGCTCTAGTAATTCTTCTTCGTACTTTAATGCTTCGTTTTTGAATAGAATACCAAATTCTTCATTCATAAAAGATGTTCCTTTCGTTTAAATAATATATTTATTTTATTCATTTACAAGCTGTCAGCTAAGGAAACCTAGGAATTGATACCTAGGTGGAATTAGCGAAATAGACAGCTCTTTTTGTTGTTTTTACTAGGTTATCGTTTATGTTTCCTCTAAATAGATAGTATAATGTATTTTAAGAGAAAAGAGGTGATAAGATGCAGTTAACGAAAACGATTAAAGTGCAATTATACCCAAGTGCTAGTGATATTGAAAAGTTCGAAGAAACTCAACAACAGTTTTTAAACGCTTGTAATTTTGTTTCGACATATATCTTTGACCATGACTTTGAATTAGGTCAAACGACTTTGCACAACGCCTTGTATCATCAGATACGTCAGGATTTTGGGCTGCAATCGCAAATGGCCCAGTCCGTGATGCGTACGGTAATCGCGAGATATAAGACCGTGAAAACACAGTTTAAACAAAAACCTAAGCGTTATAAAGATATCCATACAGGTAAATATCATACCCTATATAAAGACCTTTACCATTTAACGAAACCCCTAGGGTTTAAGCAACCAGTAGCTGTGTTCGTACGTAATCGTAACTACGCTTATCACCAAAACAATACCTATTCACTGACGACCAATCAAGGACGAATTAAAGTGTCTTGTGATAAGCAACATATCGCTTATCTTCAACAATTTAGCCAGAAGGCTTACAAGTTCGGTCAAGCTGAATTACTCTGTCGTAAGGGTAAGTGGTTCTTACACGTGTCCGCAAGTAAAGAGATAGACAGCCCAGAAGAAGGTAATATTCAAAGGATTGTAGGCATTGACCGTGGTTTAAGACAGATACTAACTATTGCGGATGATACAGCTCATACTACCTTCTATTCGGGTAAAAGCTTGATGAAGAAAAGACGGCGTTTTAAGAAATTGCGCCAGTCCTTACAAACGAAGAACACCAAATCAAGTCGTAGACGCCTTAAAACAATTGAAAGACGAGAGAACCGCTGGATGAATGATGTGAACCATCAATTATCAAAGACACTCGTTGACCGATACGGGGCCAATACCTTGTTTGTGGTGGAAGATCTTACGAACGTTACTTTTAACACGACTCACCACCGTAAGCAAGATGCACGGTATGAACACCATTCTTGGCGATTCTTCGATTTTGAAGAAAAGTTAATGTACAAAGCTTTAGAAAGTGGTTCGCAAGTTTTAAAAGTATCTGCACAATTTACGTCCCAACGTTGTCCGAAATGCGAATCAATTGATAGAGCTAATAGACAACAAGATAAGCACTTGTTTACTTGTCAAAATTGTGGGTATCAATCAAATGATGACCGTGTGGCAGCTATCAATATTCAAGAATTGGGTCACCGATATCTGTCGAGTGAGAAAAACCCGCGGTTTGAAAAAGTTGTGCCAATACAAAATTATTAAACATAAAACAATATTCGGTAAGTGTCTACAGACCGCTTACTGATGGGGTGCCAGTCAACCATCCCTTAGTGTCTTTAAACGGTTGGAGATATTATATCGTTTGTACAACCACCATGTTTAGGACAAACTCTCTGTTTTAACAGAGAGTAGTTGATATTGCTTATGAAGTTTTTGTTCGCTAGTATTATGTAATATAGTACGTTTAGTTTATACATAAATAGATTTAATATCAATCGAATTTTATAAGGAGTAAGAAAATA
>NZ_JBOEQF010000397.1:0-1774 GCF_050689315.1 Aerococcus sp. L_32 | reverse complement strand
GCTGCTGGCGCTGACGGCTTGATCATTGAAATTCATCAAAATCCAGATGAGGCTTGGTCAGACGGCCGACAATCGTTATACTTAGATGAGTACAAGGCGTTAACTGAGAAAGTGCAAGCATTACACACATTCTTAGCGGATTTAAATTAATCTACAAACACCGGTTAAACAACTTATCGACAAACGTATTTTAAAGAATTGAGGAATGAAATTGGAAAATGTAAATGTAGCAGTTGCCAATCCCTACGATGTGATCATTGACAACGATTTGATTAAAAATGCCGGACACCATCTGGAAGATTTAGTTCAGCAACGTAAGGTGATGATCGTTACTGACGAAAACGTCGCTTCATATGGTTACCTAGGGACCTTACAAGAGGCGATTAGCCCAATTACGACTGTTGTCAACACCATAACCTTACCGGCCGGAGAAGCCCAGAAATCATCTGCAAACTACATCCGCCTGCAAGAAGAGTTGGCCACTTTGAATTATTCACGTTCAGACGTCCTGATTGCCTTGGGAGGTGGGGTAATTGGTGATCTAGTTGGATTTACAGCAGCGACTTACTTGCGTGGCATTCCTTACATTCAAATTCCGACGACCTTACTTTCAGCTATTGATTCTTCAGTAGGCGGCAAAACGGCCATCGACTTACCCCAGGGTAAAAACCTAGTTGGCGCCTTTTATCAGCCAGCACGCGTCCTTTGTGACTTAACTACCTTCCATACTTTATCGCAAAGTATTTTCGAAGATGGGTGTGCCGAATTAATTAAATACGGCATGATTTTAGACAGTGATTTACTGAACAACTTAATGACCCGCGACCAACCTTTAAATGCCTTGAGCGAAGACTTGGCAGCTGTTGTTAAACGTTGTGTTGAGATTAAACGAAGCGTTGTGCTAGAAGACGAACTAGATTTAGGCCTGCGTCAATTATTGAACTTTGGTCATACTATTGGACACGCGATTGAACAAGTATCACATTACAAAGTTTCCCACGGTCGAGGCGTTGCAACGGGTATGATTTTGACCCAATTAATGGCTGAAAAAGAAGGGCTGACAGCCTTAAGTTTGGCTGATCGTTTTAACAATTTACTCAACCAGTACCATCTATTAGACCAAGTGCATGTGGCAAAAGAGTATACCTTTGAGGATATTCTTGCTGCCATGACCAACGACAAGAAGCGTCGGGGTGGGGAAATTACAGAAATCTTCCCTGAATCATTCGGTAAATGTGAACTTAAAACCATTACTTTTGACCAATATGCCGGCTGGTTAGAGACCATTTTCACTGACCTAAGAACCGATAAATTACCTATCACAATCGTAGAAGCGGAGGCTTAAAGCGTGGACTCAATTACAGATATTAACGGGACAACGAAGTTTGCAGCAGTGATTGGCCAACCTTTGAGCCACTCGCTTTCACCCATCATTTACAATACATCTTTTAAAGCTCAAGACCTGAATATGGTCTACATCGCTTTTGAAACGAGCGAAGATGACACAATTGAACGGATCGAGCATTTGAAAGCCCTAGACGTTCAAGGGATTAACATTACCATGCCAGGGAAATTCAATGCTATGCAGACGGTTGACCGCTTAGATGCTGCTAGTCAATATGTCAACGCTATTAACATGATTACCCGAGACGACAATGGGCAATGGGTAGGCTACAATACTGATGGTGCCGGCTTATGGCTTGCCGTGAAAAATAGGGGCGTGGACCTTGTCGGCAAGCGGTTAGTCGTTTACGGATCTGGCGCAACGACTAGG
>NZ_JBOEQF010000396.1:0-1774 GCF_050689315.1 Aerococcus sp. L_32 | reverse complement strand
TTATCCGCTAATATAAAAATATCATCTCGGATACCAGACGGGACTTTTTCGTTGATTAAAAAGCGATTCAACTTTTGTCGATGACCGTTTGAAAGTCGGATAAAATCTCCGGGAAGGCGATTGCGCACCGTCAAGCTAACGTCAGCACCCACCTCAGCCACCAAGATAGCCCCCTGGCCCAAATAAACATCCGCTTGATTTTCGTCAAACCAACCAAACTTGACCCGGTCGCCTACTGCCACCCAGTCCTGCCAGCTTAAAACTTGCTCAGTCCTCTTGTCGGCGGCACCAGCACCCGCCAAGAAATCAGACCGGCCACCGGGCAGAATATAGGCCGTATCATACACCTTGACCAGGCGGTAGCCTCCCGGCAACCGCCACTCAGCTTGCCCATTCTCGCTTTGTAAAAAAGCCACCATCCGCTTAAAGCCGTCTTGCGTAAAGGCGGCCAAGTCAGCAACCTTCGTTCGGTCGAACATTCGTTGCCACAACAAGACTTGTTCAGGCAAGTCATAGTCTGCTATGGCCGCCAAATCCACTTGCCAAGTATCATCTTTTTTCCTCAAGACAGCTCTTAAAACTTGGTCCATATAAGCGTCCGCAAACCGGCTGGTCGCTTGAGCAGCCAAGGCGAAGTCGCCCAGATGGTCAATAAGAGCGCCATCTTCCGACTCCAATTCCGGCAAATACTGCTGTCTAAACCTGTTTCTGGTATAAGACATGTCAAGATTAGACGCGTCCTCACTAAAAGGGACCTGCCGTTTCGCTGCATAGTCATATAAATCAGCCTTATCCACACTTAACAAGGGGCGGAGCACATAGCCCGTCTCAAAGCCCCTGTCCAATTGGATAGGACGGTAGGGATGAATGCCGGCAATACTCTTCAAGCGGCCGCCATGAACCAACCGCATCAAGACTGTTTCCGCCTGGTCATTTTGATGGTGGGCAGTCACTAGAAAAGGTGACTTGGTCAAGACCATCATCCGCTCAAAGACCGCATATCGGAATTCGCGTGCCGCCAATTCCGACCGATTTGGATTCTGCGGGTCATCGTGGTCCCAAGCCACTACGTGGATAGGAATGTCTCGGTCCTCGCAAAACTTGATGACCATATCTTGCTCAGCCGTTGATTCAGGACGGAGCTGGTGGTTAATATGGATTACTGAAAAAGTCACTAATGATTTTTGACTTAAGCGGTGAAACAAATCCAACAAAACCATAGAATCGACACCACCAGATACAGTCAATAGAAAGGGGATTTGCCCATCAATTGGCACATAGTTAGCCGGTAGTTGCGACTTCAACCGGTCTTTCGTAGCTAGTAGCCAGTCTTCCACTATCTTTAGTACATTTTCACCCATTACATACCGCTCCTTTCCTAATTTTTTACTTTCCCGAATATTCTCTAGGTATCCCTATCTATCCTAGACACGGTTAAACATTAAAGAGGTCTGCGACAAATTGCCACAGACCCCTCTCAATAAGTGTCTACACTTCGTTTTGGGTATGTATACCTTGAGGTCACAAGCCCTTCATTCCTTATTAAGAACGACGGCCACCTCGGCCACCGCGTTTACCTTCTGTATTACGTTTTAAAGAAGTTAAACGGTCATCAGAATCTTTTAAGAATGATGACATCAAGCTATCGAAATCATTTGTACCCGCTTTATTACCAGCGTTAGACTTGAATGAATTCCCGCCACCAAAGTTTGAACGACCACCTGAATGGTTGTTTGATTTTGGTTTACCTTGATAGCCACCACCACGGTTGTCC
>NZ_JBOEQF010000395.1:0-1788 GCF_050689315.1 Aerococcus sp. L_32 | reverse complement strand
CCAGCAAGAGGTGTGGGGCCTCTTTTTCAATGGAGAGGTCTTATATGTAAACCGGAGTGGTGCGGGGGCTAAAGTATTGGTAAAATTTTAGGGGTTTTTGACGTATTTGTTGGCGTTTAATGGTAAGATTGATATAATACTTTTCGCTTATTGAAAGTTTTTTAGGGTGGTTTTTCTGCGCTAAAGGGGCTAGATTTGGATGAGTAGTCTTAATTAATTGCTATTAAATTGGGTTGTTTGCTAAAATAACCTAGAATTATGTGAAATGAAATGTGGAGGATTATAGGCATGCATAAAGATGTAGAGGAAATTTTATTTTCTACTGAGGAAATTGCGGAACGTATTCAGGTGTTAGGTGAAGGATTATCGGCGGATTATCAAGATAAGAACCCGATTGTGGTTGGTATATTGAAGGGTTCTGTCCCATTCATGTCTGACTTGATTCGTGCAATGGATGTTAAATTACAAATTGACTTTATGGATATTTCAAGTTACGGCGGTGGGGTTGAGTCATCAGGTCAGGTGAAAATTTTGAAGGACTTAGATGCAGACGTATCTGGTCGTCACGTGATTATTGTTGAGGATATCGTGGATACTGGTAATACGCTAGCGAAAATCCATGATTTGTTCCAACACCGTAATGCAGCGAGTGTGAAGGTGGTTACTTTACTAAATAAACCTGAACGCCGTACTGCCGATGTTTCAGTGGATTATATTGGTTTTGAAATCCCTGATAAGTTTGTAATTGGTTATGGTATGGATTTTGACGAAGAATATCGCCAGCTACCTTATATCGGTATTTTGAAGCCTAGTGTTTACGCACATTTATTCCATAATTAGTGAGTTTTTTATATTTATAACTATTCGATGGCTACTTTAAGAACAACAATTAGAATGGGGAAAATGAATGCAACAAAAGAGACCTAACAGACCAAATAGAAACACCTTCATCAGAAGTGGTTTGCTGTGGCTGATTATGTTCTTTGCTTTGATGGCATTAGTTAGATCATTAACGAGTGATTCTACTGGTGGCACCACTGAAGAGTTAACACAATCAGAATTCATTCAAACACTTTCTGATGGAGATGTAGAGAGTTTCTCTATCCAATCCAACGCCGGGGCTTACCAAATCCGCGGTGCTTACAAGGGTTCGGGTGAGGAATCAAGTGAATCGTCATCGTCAACTAGTGATGGGATTCCAATTTTCCAAGATTTACAACAAAGCTCAGCTTCTGAGTTTGTGGTAAACGTATTGCCTAATGACAACACGATTGCAACGATTACGGACACAGCGAATGCGACCGGTACTGAAATGACGGCCTTAGAAGAAGACCAGTCTGGTATGTGGTTGAGCTTATTATTCACTGCTGTACCGATTGTTTTCTTCGTTGTGATTATGTATATGATGTTCAGCCAAAGCCAAGGTGGCGGTCGAAACAACCCAATGTCTATGGGTAAATCGAAGGCTGTTGATCAATCGAAGAAAGAAGTAAAAGTACGATTCTCTGATGTCGCTGGTGCGGATGAAGAGAAACAAGAATTGGTTGAAGTGGTGGACTTCTTGAAAGATCCACGTAAATTCCAAGCTTTAGGAGCCCGTATTCCAAAAGGTGTGCTTTTAGAGGGTCCTCCAGGTACTGGTAAGACATTGCTTGCTAAAGCAGTTGCCGGTGAAGCTGGCGTGCCTTTCTACTCAATCTCAGGTTCTGAGTTTGTGGAAATGTTCGTTGGTGTCGGTGCTTCTCGTGTACGTGACTTATTCGAAAATGCTAAGAAGAGTGCCCCATC
>NZ_JBOEQF010000394.1:0-1791 GCF_050689315.1 Aerococcus sp. L_32 | reverse complement strand
CAGTATAGGGGACCCTAAATGTTAGTCTAAATTTTGGCTCTTCGTCAAATAGGACTGATGAGTAATATCTGCCAGGTAATCATTAGATTGCCTGGTTTTTTATATACTCTTCTCCATTATTCATATTTATCTTTATAATATGCTTTTGGAGCAGCCCTTAGGCTGCTTGTACTACCGGTATTTCAATTAGATATAGCTTGTTCGTCAATAATATTCTAGTTCTAAAATTTTGGAAGTTTCGGTATCCATAGGCAATACGTTTTAAGACCTTAATTTTATTATTCAAACCTTCTATTCGGCCATTCGTTAAGTGGGTTATATTTGAAAGTATGCCCAATATATCTTTGAAGTTTGGTAAATGTACGTAGCACACGTCTTAATCCGCTTGGTAATTTAACTAATTTGGACTGCGCTAACTGAGCCTTAAATGCTTCAGAAACATTCTCTTGGAGTGCCTCACGCAAGTTATGGATGACATTATAGGTATTTTTTAATAATGGATTCTTATCCAGTAAATAATCTAAAATACCACCGGTATTCGTAAGCCAATCGAATAACTTGAATGATTGATAATCCCATGAGCTTAGGTTTTCTCGGGGCAGTAAGAATAGTCGCCAATATCTTTTATACTTGTTGTACAATCTATGGTCAGGAACTCTGAAGGTATTCATTACTTCAATACGTAACTTATTCAATTCTCGATTTAATGATTGAACTAAGTGGAAGCGATCAATAATGATTTTGGCGTTGGGAAATATCTCTCTCACAACTTCCATATAAGGCATGTACATGTCCATTGTAACTGTTTGAACTTTCTGACGAGTCTTCAATGGATAGGCAAAAAAGTAATCACGTAGCTTGAATTTTCTGCGATCTCCCAACCCATCAACAATCTGTGAATTCGTATCATCTATAAAGACAAAGCTCATATTACCTTCGGCATACTTTACACCTTTGAATTCATCGAAAGCAATATGCTCTGCTAATTGTTTATCGTTCATAGTATTGCTCCTTTTAATTTATATAAAGCGCTTTCTCGGTTCAAACTATAGCATCTCAGCCTTGTGATTTGGGATTTAGCCATGATATTGGACTAAAGGTTCAAATTTTAGTGAAACTTAGGCTTCAATCTTGAAACTTTGGGTATCAAAAAAGGCATAACACACAGTCATACCTTTCTTAAACTTATTAAAATGAATGTTTATAATCTTACTAATGGTACTTATATACCTCAATTGATGATGTTAAGTTTTCTTCATAATTTTTAGACATTAAATCCAAGTACATAACATCTAAAACAAAAATCATCGCCGTATAAGTACCAATCGACTCAACATTAAGAACATGATTTTTATCATCAATCACAATATATTCATGACATATTTCTTTAAGCGCTACTGATTTGCGACCACCAATTCTTATGATATGAATCCCATTTCTACGTTGGTTTAATCGATCTTTTCAGAGATTTCCTTTATCAATGTCATACGTAAATCGCTATAGCCTGACAAGTCTAGTTTTTGACATAATCGTAAAACGGTTGCCTCACTCGTATAAGAATTACTACCCAATTCAGTTGCAGTCAAATTTTGAATATTTGTAGGATTTTTTAAAATATAATCTGCAATCTGTCGTTCGGAATTGGTAAAACCTTCTTTGCTTTCTAATCTTTCTATTAATATCAGAAATTTTCTCCAAGATATGTATCACTTTTAATATTCATCTTATCAAAAAGTTTGCAATAACACTAAATTTATCATCGGCTATTAAATTTTAAGATTTTTCATATTC
>NZ_JBOEQF010000393.1:0-1793 GCF_050689315.1 Aerococcus sp. L_32 | reverse complement strand
GCGAGGCGATGTGGTCATTGCCACAAAATTCCTCCCCCGGACAGAAGAAGAGCGCCAGAATAAGGTTTCAGCCCGAGACCATATCGAAGGGTCACTCAATGCCAGTTTAAATAACCTTGGCATGGATTACGTCGACCTCTATATTTACCACATGTGGGACTACCACACCCCAATGGAAGACATTATGGAGGCCTTAGACAGCTTGGTTAAGGCCGGAAAAACCAGATATATCGGTATTTCTAACGCCTATGCCTACCAGATTGCCACCGCTAACGCCTACGCCCGTGCCCATAACCTGACCGAATTTGTGTCCATCCAAGGCTACTACAATTTGATTTTCAGAGAAGAAGAACGGGAAATGAACCGGTTTGCAAATGAAAATAATATTGCACTCACACCCTACTCTGCCCTCGCTTCTGGCCGTCTATCAAGACTACCTGGGGACAATAGTAGCCAGCGGATGAACTTGGATAACTTCGCCAAAAGTAAGTACCAAGATACCGCTGATCAAGACCAGGAGATTATCCAACGCGTCCATGAAATCGCGGAAAAATACCAGGTCACTATGACCGGAGTGTCCCTTGCTTGGCTATTGACTAAGGCCACTGCCCCTGTTGTTGGGGCAACCAAAGTCCACCATATTGATGGTGCCGTAGCCGCGGTGAACTTAAAGTTAACAAGCGAAGACGTTCACTATTTAGAAGAATTGTATTCACCCCATCCACTGGTAGGTGTGATGGCTGACAACAATTAAAATATTGTATTCAAAAAGGTGATTGCGCCAAGCGCAATCACCTTTCTTTATCTTATATTTAAATGCATTAAGCCATATTAGAAGCTAAAGAAGTCGTCATCGTCGCCTTCTACTGCAGCCTGGCGCTGTTGCTCTTCTAATAGTAATTCTTTATCGTATTTTGTAATGAATGGATAGTAAACAGCGAAGGCTGCAACCACACAGATCACTGCTAGAATAATTGCACGCCAGTCAGTTGTACCGATGAATGCTGCGATACCAACAGGCATTGGCCATGGTGATTGTGCAATAATTTTGTTTACGAAACCTAATTGTGTACCAAAGTAACCGATTGTTGCTGCAACCATTGGCGCACCGATAAATGGAATAAACATTGATGGGTTATAGATCATTGGCACCCCGAAGATAATCGGCTCATTAATGTTGAAGAATGCTGGAACAATAGCTGTTTTACCCAAAGCTTTCAATTGCTCTGAACGGGCAAAGAAGGCTAGGAAAATAGTTAAACCTAAAGTGGCACCGGCACCACCGACGATAACGTATGAGTTCCAGAACTCACCCGCTAAGACGTGGTTTCCACCAGCAGCATTTTCAGCCATATTCGCTAATAAGATCGGGTTTACAAGCGAGGTAATGATGGTAGAACCGTGAATACCAACACTCCATAAAGCATGGATTAAGAATACGATAACCAGTACCCCGATGTAAGTACCTGTGATTTGCGTTACGAATCCAAATGGCGCTTGAATCAATTGGAACAAGTCAGTACCGAACATCACTAAGGCACCGTTTAAGATAATAACGGTGAAAGCAATAACGAAAGTTGGTACTAGGGCAGTAAATGAGTTAGCAACCCCTTGCGGTACTGCTTCTGGCATTTTAATTACCCAGTTATTTACGATACATAGACGGTATAATTGAACCGCTAAAACACCCATGATGATGGCTGTAAAGATACCAATGGTACCAAAACGCGTTACCCCGTCACCACCCATTGCCCAACCATTAATAATAGTTGAAGCATCAGTGATTTCAGTTG
>NZ_JBOEQF010000392.1:0-1799 GCF_050689315.1 Aerococcus sp. L_32 | reverse complement strand
CCCCCTAGTCCATCCGTCCCCTTTAAACCAAAGGTGGATGAAGAAGAATCCTTGGTTTGAAACAGATGTACTACCTGATTTTAAAGAGATGATACAGACGTATATCAAGGAGGACTAGGTAATTGACCAGGTACTAGCAATCGATGACTATATTGCAGGTTATGTAAATGATGTCCAAGCTATTTTAATGAAGTTATGACATAAGCTAGCGTCGGCATTGCCTGCTTGTCAGGAGAAAAATTCCTATGGCATACCGATCCTTTTTGATAAGGAGATGGTTACCCACTAAGGGAGCAACAAGTGTTACCTTGGGATTTATCCCTTCCCGAAAACGATTCTTACTTTTGGGGACAAGGGGGCAGATCTTAGGTAAGCCAAGGGACCTTACAATTTCCCTATGATTCAGAAATTCCTTATGAATTAATTGTTGAATTAGCGGTTTACAACTACCATCAACAAAAATAAAAATACGGAGGCAAGTCATGGCAGAGATAGGTAAAAAATTCTGGGGATATACCAAAGAAGAGTGGTCGTGGGTTTTACAGGATACAGGAAATTCAGCTTATTCCTTAGTTATCACAGCAACATTATTTCCCTTGTTTTATAAGGCAATCGCAGAAGGTTCGGGGGTTGCGGACGCAGATTCTACGGCTTACTTGTCATATGCCAATTCTATCGGGACGGCTTTAGTAGGCTTGATGGCACCGATTTTAGGTTCTATTGCTGAATACCGGGGTTTTAGAAAACCCTTGTTTACAATTGGGACCTTATTAGGGGTTATTTCCGTATTGTTGATGGCTTTCACACCAGGTGGGACTTGGGGGATGGCTTGGTTGATCTTATTAATTTTATATGTTTTATCTAATATCGGCTTTTCATCGTCAAATGTCTTTTATGATGCTTCACTGCTTGATGTAACGGGGAAAACCCGTATGTCTCGTGTTTCATCAATGGGTTACGGTATGGGCTATATCGGGTCTTGTGCGCCATTCTTATTGTATTTAGTTTTTATGTTAAATATCGATGCTATGCCGTTTACCCTAGATTGGTTAACCAGATCAGCCTTTGTATTAACCGCTGTTTGGTGGTTTGCCTTTACTATTCCTTATTGGCAAAATGTCCAACAAAAATCGTGGATCAATCCAAGTCCAAGACCCATCCGGGATTCTTTTAAGCGGGTGAAAAATACACTCAGAGACATGGCCCAATACCGTCAGTTATTTATTTTCCTTCTGGCTTATTTCTTATATATCGACGGGGTAGGGACGATCATTTCGATGGCAACGGCTGTAGCAACTGACTTAGGAATTGAAGCGACAGTCCTTGTTGTGGTCTTATTGATTGTTCAAATTGTGGCCTTTCCATTCACAGTATTATACGGGCAATTGGCCAAACGATTCGGGGACAAGAAAATGATCTACGTAGGGATCGTGACTTATATCATCATTTGTATCTATGCCTTGAGTATGGAAACAGCGACTGATTTCTTTATACTAGCTTGTATGGTTGGGACGGCTCAAGGTGGCTTACAAGCCTTATCACGTTCCATGTTTGGAAAATTAGTACCAGAAGGCAAAACCAATGAATTCTTCGGCATCTATAATGTTTTCGGAAAGTTCTCTTCCATTATCGGGACAACCTTATTAGGGATTATCACCCAAATGACGGGTAATTCCTTGAATGGGGTCTTTGGTTTAATTATCCTCTTTATTATCGGGGGTGCCTTATTACTAGGCGTTAAAGAAGATGGGGTAAAAGGATAGGTAACCTGCTCATAACAAAAGAAAAAACTGGTGATC
>NZ_JBOEQF010000391.1:0-1811 GCF_050689315.1 Aerococcus sp. L_32 | reverse complement strand
GGGGGATGGAAAATGAATATCCAAGAAATGAAAGACAGACAAGAAAAAATCAGAAATTTTTCCATCATCGCGCACATTGATCATGGTAAATCTACTTTAGCGGACCGCATCCTACAAAATACAGGGACGGTTTCTGATCGCGAGATGCATGACCAAATGTTAGATTCTATGGATCTTGAACAAGAACGTGGTATCACGATTAAGTTGAATGCCATCGAGTTAGAATATAAAGCGAACGATGGGGAAACTTATATTTTCCATTTAATTGATACACCAGGACACGTAGACTTTTCATACGAAGTTTCACGTTCTTTGGCAGCCTGTGAAGGGGCCGTATTAGTTGTGGATGCAGCACAAGGGATCGAAGCCCAAACACTTGCTAACGTATACCTAGCTGTTGAAAATGATTTAGAAATCGTACCAGTAATCAATAAGATTGACTTACCAGCAGCTGATCCAGAAAAAGTGAAACAAGAAATCGAAGACGTGATTGGTTTAGACGCTTCCGATGCTGTATTGGCTTCAGCTAAAGCTAACATCGGTATCAATGAGTTATTAGAACAAATCGTTGAGAAAGTACCTGCACCAACTGGTGAAATTGAAGCACCTGTTCAAGCTTTGATTTTTGACTCTGTATACGATGCCTACCGTGGGGTTGTTTTGAGTGTCCGGGTGGAAAATGGTGTTATCCGTAATGGTGACCGAATTCAAATCATGTCAAATGGGAAAACGTTTGATGTCACTGAAGTTGGGATCTTGTCACCAAAACCAATTCCGCGTGACTACTTGATGGCCGGGGATGTAGGTTATATCACAGCATCTATTAAGACTATCCAAGATACACGAGTTGGGGATACGGTCACTTTAGCGACCAATCCTGCAACCGAACCATTAGCTGAATACAAACAAATGAACCCAATGGTCTATTGTGGTTTATATCCAGTGGATTCTTCAGACTATGTTGACTTGCGTGAAGCCTTGGAAAAATTACAATTAAACGATGCTTCATTAGAATTCGAAGCGGAATCTTCTCAAGCTTTAGGTTTTGGTTACCGCTGTGGTTTCTTAGGTATGTTACATATGGACGTTATCCAAGAGCGTATTGAACGTGAATTCAATATTGACTTGATTGCGACAACACCATCGGTAATTTACCATGTGTATAAAACAGACGGTACAATGGTTGAAGTTGCTAACCCATCTGAAATGCCAGATCCAACTTATGTTGAATCTATTGAAGAACCTATTGTAAAAGCTAATATCATGGTTCCGCAAGAATATGTTGGTGCCGTAATGGAATTAGCCCAACGTAAACGTGGAAACTTTATCACTATGGACTATTTGGATGATATTCGTGTTGATGTTAAATATGAATTGCCATTATCTGAGATTGTATTTGACTTCTTTGACCAATTGAAATCAAATACTAAAGGTTACGCTTCTTTAGATTATGAATTAGGTGGCTATCAAAAATCTAACCTAGTGAAATTAGATGTCTTATTAAACGGTGACGTTGTCGATGCCTTGTCAATTATTGTACATAGAGATTTCGCTGAAAGCCGCGGTCGTACTTTAGTTAGCAAGTTGAAAGACGTTATCCCAAGACAACAATTTGAGGTACCAATTCAAGCAGCGATTGGCCATAAAATTATTGCCCGTACAAATATTAAAGCCTTACGTAAAGACGTTACGGCTAAGTTGTATGGTGGTGACGTTACCCGTCGTCAAAAACTATTGAAGAAACAAAAAGAAGGTAAGAAACGTATGAAGGCTATAGGTTCAGTCGAAGTACCGCAAGAAGCCTTCTTAGC
>NZ_JBOEQF010000390.1:0-1813 GCF_050689315.1 Aerococcus sp. L_32 | reverse complement strand
TTCATGGGTAAAACTCCTCAATTTATGCTATATCTAGTATACCAAAAGGCTATTTAATTTTTTTTTAAATATTGGTCAAGTTTAGATATGATATAATTTATTTCAGAGTATTAATGACAAGTGTTACAATGAAAGTATATAAAAAATAAATAAATGCATACGCAGGAGGATACTTGAATGAAAATTACTGTAGTGGGAGCAGGGTATGTAGGGTTGGCAAATGCCATCTTACTAGCACAAAACAATGAGGTAGTAGCGTTAGAAGTGAACCCAACAATTGTAGACATGTTAAATAATAAACAAGCACATATCGCTGATAAAGAAATTGAGCAATACTTAGCAACAAAGCCTTTAAACTTACGAGCAACTTCTGATAAAGATGATGCATACAAAGATGCAGACTTTGTGATAGTCGCAACTCCAACTAACTATGATGAAACAACAAATTCATTTGATACATCAACAGTTGAGGGTGTAATTGACGATGTCTTATTGCAAGATACTAAAGCGCCAATTATTATTAAATCTACAATTCCAGTTGGCTTTACCCAAGAAATGCGTCAAGCTAAAGGTACAGACCGTATCCTATTCTCACCAGAGTTCTTACGTGAAGGACAAGCCTTATACGATAACTTAAATCCTTCTCGTATTATTGTTGGGGACCACACTGATCAAGCAAAACAATTTGCTAACTTATTAGCTGAAGGTGCTGAAAAAGAAGATATCGATATCTTGTTTATGGACCCAACTGAAGCTGAAGCCGTAAAATTGTTTGCCAATACATATTTAGCGATGCGTGTATCGTTCTTCAATGAATTAGATACCTATGCGCAAATGAAAGGTTTAAATAGCCAATCTATTATTGATGGTATTTCATTAGACCCACGTATTGGTACACACTACAACAACCCTTCATTTGGGTATGGTGGATACTGCTTACCAAAAGATACGAAACAATTGCGTGCGAACTTTGAAGGTGTACCAAATAACATTATTTCAGCTATCGTTGAAGCAAATAAAACACGTAAACACTTTATTGCGGATGCGGTTGCTGAAAGATCACCTGAAACAGTTGGTATTTTCCGTCTAACAATGAAATCATCATCTGATAACTTCCGTGAATCAGCTGTTCTAGACATCATGCGTCAACTTGAAGCGAAGGGTCTAGAAGTCATTATCTATGAACCAACTTGGAAAGAAGCAAGATACGATAATTATCAAGTAGTTGCTGACTTAGCTGACTTTAAAGATAAAGCGGACGTTATAATTACAAATAGAATGACTGATGAATTAGCTGATGTTCCGAACAAAGTATTTACACGGGACGTTTACCACAACAACTAATTTTTAAATGGATAGATTAAACAATGTATCTAGAGTTTTCTAGATACATTATTTTTTATCCGTTTATACTTTTTAAATGTATAGTATAATAGTTAAGATTCTGAAAATGAGCGTTAATAAAACTCAGGGAGGAGTATCAGATGCAAGAAGCGAAAAATAAAAAACAATTACGCATTTTACATGTGATGAGTGGCTTTGGTGGAGGCATCTCCTCGTTTATTATAAATAAAGCCAAGCAAATGCCTAAGTATAATGTGACCTTTGATGTGGCCACCTATGATGAATGTAGCGAAGAATTTGAACAGGCTATTCAAGCGACTGGCGGTCGAATTTTCCGACTGGTTAATCCAAAGAAATATGGATTCAAGGCCTTTAAATCATCTTTTTCAAAACCATTTGAAGAGGAAGCATATGATTTAGTTCACTGTCATATTGAAGGCTATCGTGCAATTCCCTATTATCGTATAGC
>NZ_JBOEQF010000389.1:0-1816 GCF_050689315.1 Aerococcus sp. L_32 | reverse complement strand
CTTGATGAATCTAAGAAAGAATTGATGATTACATTAGCTCCTAAGGAATTCGAAAGTGACATTCACGAAAAAATCACTGAGAAAATGAAATTAGACAAGAAAGGCTTGGGTATCCTGTTCTCAGCAGATACATCAAGCGTTTGTGGTAGTCGTTTATTTAATCGGGCATTTGAAGAAAAAGGTGAAAATATGAGTGAGTATCAACTATTAGTAACAATTGTCGACCGCGATTCAGGTGATGATGTTGTTGCAGCTGCCCGTAAAGAGGGTGCTAAAGGTGCAACCATTCTTCACGGTCGTGGAACAGGTACAACTGAAATCTCTAAACTATTCAATATTGAAATTCAACCAGAAAAAGAAATCGTTCTGTTAGTAGTTGAAGCTGAAAAAGTCCATCCAGTATCTGAAAGTATTCGTACCGCAATGGACTTAGATCAACCAGGTAGCGGTGTTGTCTTTTCAATTCCAGTTAACCAAGTTACAGGTTTGGTTCAGAACTTGTAAAAATCGCTTGATAGCAACAATTATTGCGAATCAAGCTCCCATATGTTATACTGTCTAAGTAGAAAGAAGACAGTGGTGGAGTGAGCGGTGACGCTCACTTTTTTCATGGTAATAAGGTGAAAATAAGAAAAGCGAGGGGAAATATGGCTAAAGTAACAGACCAAATGCAAGAAATCGTTCAACCAATTATTGAAGACTTAGGCTTTATATTGTTTGATATCGAATTTGTTAAAGAAGGGAAATCTTGGTTCCTAAGAATTTACGTGGATAAACCAGGTGGTGGCATCGCAATAGAGGATTGTGTCACAGTTAGTGAACATATTTCTGAAGCTGTTGATCAATTAGAAACAGACCCAATCCCGCAAGCTTATTACCTTGAAGTATCATCTCCTGGTGCAGAACGTCCATTGAAAAATGATGACGATGTCCAAGCTGCAATCGGTGAATGGGTATTCTTGTCATTCTATCAAGCCATTGATGGTCAAAAAAATATTCAAGGCCGTCTACTTTCTGTATCAAATGATGCATATGAAGTTGAAACAAATGACAAAACACGTAAAGTGGCAGTCACTGTAGAAAAATCAAATGTATCGTTAATCAGATTGGCCATTGAATTTTAAAATTTATCATTTTTGAAAGAGGGAATTTAGATGAGTAAAGAAATGTTAAGAGCCTTCGAAGCGCTTGAAGATGAAAAGGGCATTTCAAAAGAAGTCATTTTGGAAGCTTTAGAAGCTGCTTTAGTTTCAGCTTATAAACGTAACTACCAGCAAGCACAAAATGTCGAAGTAAAATTTGACGTAAAAAAAGGTAGTATAGAAGTATTCGCAGTGAAAGAAGTTGTTGATCTAGTGATGGACTCACAACTTGAAGTATCGCTTGAAGATGCTCATGACTTAAACAGTGCATATGAAATTGGCGACAAGATCAAATTTGAAGTTACGCCTAAAGATTTCGGTCGAATTGCTGCACAAACTGCAAAACAAGTGATCATGCAACGAGTTCGTGAAGCTGAACGTTCAATTATCTACAACGAATACATTGACTACGAAGATGATATTTTGACAGGTATTGTTGAGCGTCAAGACCGTCGTTATGTATATGTTAGCTTAGGTAAAATCGAAGCCGTTATCCCACCAGAAGGTCAAATTCCAAATGAAACTTTCCAACCACACGAGCGTGTACAAGTTTACGTAGAACGTGTTGAAAATACGACTAAAGGGCCACAAGTCTATGTTTCTCGTAGCCACCCAAGTCTATTGAAACGTCTATTTGAACAAGAAGTACCTGAGATTTTCGACGGTACTGTTGA
>NZ_JBOEQF010000388.1:0-1818 GCF_050689315.1 Aerococcus sp. L_32 | reverse complement strand
CTTGAAAAAAACCAATATTTGTACAAAAAGTATTGTGATATGGGGTATGATGTGGTAAAATCTTGATTACGAGTGCGAAATTTCGCACCTGAAATTGAATTTCGACTTTTTATTGTATATAATATTACAGTCGTTTTATATTAATAAAAAAACGAAAGACTTAATCGCAACAGGAGGTGCAAGTAATGAAAAGAACATACCAACCTAAAAAACGTCATCGTCAAAAAGTTCACGGTTTCCGTAAACGTATGAGCACTAAAAACGGTCGTCACGTTTTAGCAGCTCGTCGTAGAAAAGGAAGAAAAGTTATTTCTGCATAAGATCACATTAATATGTGGTCTTTTTTTATTAAGGAGGCGAACTTACGTGCGGAAATCTTATAGAGTCAAATCTGAGAAAGATTTTGGCCAGGTATTTCATCACGGTCATAGTACTGCGAATCGCCAATTTGTTATTTATCGATTGGAGAAGGACCAACCCCATTTCCGGATTGGTATCTCTGTCGGTAAGAAAATTGGAAACGCTGTTACCCGTAATGCAGTGAAGCGAAAAATTCGTCAAAGCATTACCGAACTCAAGGCAGGCATTGATCCGTCCAATGATTTTATCGTGATTGCTCGTAAGCCAGCTGCAGATATGACAACAGCTGAAGTGAAAAAAAGTTTGATTCATGTGCTATCTTTGGCGAAAATTTATCATCCGATAAAAGAGCATACAAAAGCAAAGCCATTACCACATGAATGATAGAATTCGTGGAGGATTTGTAAAAATTGAATATTCGAAGTAAAAAAATGTGGAAGATTTTAGCAATCACCATGATGGCTGTTATCTTTCTAGCGGCTTGTGGGACAAGTCCAATCGATGAGAATTCGACAGGTTTGTGGGACCGTTACATCGTCTATAACTTTTCACGTATTATTGTGTGGTTATCAGATATCTTTGGTAACTATGGTGTAGGGATTATTGCCTTTACCTTGATCATTCGTATCATCTTGATTCCATTAACCAAGTACCAAACACAAAGTACTGAAAAAATGCAAATGATGCAGCCTGAGCTAAAAGCCTTGCAAGAAAAATATGCATCTAAGGATCCAGAGACTCAGCAAAAATTACAAGAAGAAACAGCCAAGTTAAATGAAAAATATGACTATAGCATGTGGTCTGGTTGTTTACCAATGTTAATTCAATTGCCAATTTTGATGGCCTTATACCAATCTATTTCTAGAACAGAAATTCTAAGCCAAGGTCACTTCTTATGGTTAGAATTAGGAGTTCCTGACCAACTATTTGTAATCCCAATTATTGCAGCTATTCTAACATGGTATAACACACGTTTGACAACGATTGGTACACCAAATAGCAATCCATCAATGGCGATGATGCAATGGACAATGCCAGTAATGATTTTATTCATGGGTGTAACCTTACCATCAGCAATTTCACTTTACTGGGTGGCGTCCACTGGATTTACAATTCTTCAAACATTAGTGATGAATAATCCTTTTAAGAAGCGTGATGCACGCGAAGATCAAATTCGTAAAGAGAAAGAGCTAGAACGTCGTTTAGAAAAAGCAAAACGTAATCCTAATGGTAAGAAGAAATAACAGGAGGTTCTTGTATTGAAAACTGAAAGATTTGAAGCGACTTCAGTCGATGCTGCTATTGCCAAAGGCTTGCAACAACTTCGGTTGGCGCGAGAAGATGTTGAAGTTCAAGTAATTCAAGAAGCCAAAAAAGGATTTCTCGGTTTAGGGGCAAAGGATGCGATTGTAGCCATCCATTACACTGAACGAGAAGTGTCCGAAATTGATGCCACAA
>NZ_JBOEQF010000387.1:0-1820 GCF_050689315.1 Aerococcus sp. L_32 | reverse complement strand
ATATATATTCAATACACGATCTATAAATGATTACTACACAGACTTAAAAAGAAGCCGTTGGCTTCATAAGTAAAATAAAATCATTTTTACAAAAAGGAGGCAATTATCCATGGAAATTATCCCTGCTATTGACCTGATTGATGGCAAAAGCGTTCGCCTGCAACAAGGTGACTATGACAAACAAGTCGTCATGCCAATGTCAGCAGCCGAAGCGGTGACCTACTACAGCCAATTCCCACAGGTGACGAGAATTCACGTGGTGGACTTGATTGGCGCTACTAAACAAGCGGCTGTTGAAGGTGACACTGTTGAAGTTTTAAAATCTCTAACTGATATTCCTTTAGAAATCGGTGGCGGTATCCGCGACTTAGAAACTATCGATTTATACGATAAATTAGGCATTGACTACTTCATTCTAGGTACAAGAGCTATCATGGATGTGCCTTGGTTAAAAGAAGCAGTCGCTAAGTATCCTGGCCGTATCTATGTTGGTCTAGATTGTAAAGATGAAGCGATTTATATCAATGGTTGGAAAGAGGCATCTGGCCGCTACATAAAAGAATACCTTGATGAAATTGCCGACTTAGATATCGCTGGCATTATCTATACTGATATTTATAAAGATGGCATGGAAGCCGGCCCTAATGTAGAGAAGACGGGCCAAATCCAACGTATCACCAAACACCAAGTCGTTGCTTCTGGCGGTGTGAGGAGCCGGCATGATTTAGATGCCCTCCAAGCACAAGGCGTAAACCAAGCAATTGTCGGAAAAGCTGCACAGAATCCAAGTTTTTGGGAAGGACTGTAAAAAATGAAAAAAATTATTCCATGTTTAGATACGCGCGACGGTAAATTAGTCAAAGGTGTTCACTTTGTAGATGTAAAAGAGTTAGGGGACCCCGTTGATTTTGCCAAAAAATATTCAGACGCAGGTGCTGATGAATTAGTCATCCTAGATATTACGAAAACGACTGACGGTCACCAATTACGTACGCAAATGATTGCGGATGTAGCCAACGCTATTGATATTCCATTGACTGTTGGTGGGGGAATTGCCTCTGTTCAAGATATTCAAGACGCTCTTGATGCAGGTGCCAGCAAAGTCGGTATTAACTCAGCGGCTGTAAAAAATCCTGACTTCATTAATGAAGCGGTAGCCAAATTCGGTTCTGATGCTGTAACGATTGCCGTAGATATGGCTTATGATGAAGCGAAAGGTGACTACTTCGTGTACACTAACGCAGGTCAAACGCAAATCGACATTAACGCCCTTGAATGGTGTAAAGAGTGTGAAGAACGCGGTGCTGGCGCCTTACTAATCACTTCAATTGATACTGACGGTGCCTACACAGGTTTTGATATTCCATTCTTGAAATTGGCTTCTGAGACAGTTTCGATTCCAATTATCGCTTCAGGTGGTGCGAGCGGTATCCAAGATTTCATTGACTTGTTCCAACAAACAAACCTAGAGGCAGGACTTGCGGCATCTATTTTCCACAAGGGAGAAGTAGCGATCGAAGATTTAAAAGCAGCACTTATCGCAGAAGGGATTGACTAGTAAATGACAGCAATTGATTTTGGCAAAAACGGTGGGCTTGTCCCAGCTATCTTGCAAGATTACCGGACAAATCAAGTCTTAATGTTGGGTTACATGAATGAAGAAGCTTACGAACTAACGGTAACTGAAGGTGTAGCTTGGTTTTATTCACGTTCTAAAGGACGTCTTTGGAAAAAGGGCGAAACTTCAGGCAACTTGCAAGAAGTGGTAAAAATTGAGTTGGACTGTGACCAAGATACCCTATTGGTACAGGTACGCCCAA
>NZ_JBOEQF010000386.1:0-1825 GCF_050689315.1 Aerococcus sp. L_32 | reverse complement strand
AAATACTAGCACCACGCGATTCCATCCATAAGGTGTGAAATATGTGTCATTTGACACTAGAATATATTACCATAATCCAACACCCTTTTCAAGCCATGATTTTAAAAAGGGCGAAACAGTCATGGCTGATATTTATACTTATAAGGCTTGGCTCACACCAAGGATAAATTTCAAGTCGTCCAAGCTTAGATTTTGACTGCCCGCTTGGTCGCCGCCATCAAATAATTGTTCGAATAGGTATCGCTTCTCTTCTTGAAGTTCAGCAATACGTTGCTCAATCGTCCCTTCAGTAATAAAGCGAACCACTTCAACATCTTTTTTCTGACCAATCCGGTGGGCACGGCCAATAGCTTGTTCTTCAACCGCTGGGTTCCACCATAAATCATATAAGAAGATGGTATCTGCACCAGTCAAGTTGATCCCTACCCCACCAGCACGTAATGAAATCAAGAAGACTGATTTATCGCCGGTATTAAATTCGTCTACTTGTTCTTGACGGACTTTTTTATTGGTTTGACCAGTCATCATGTAGTAGTCAATACCCTCTTCAGCAAGGTACTCAGACATCACATCTAACATGCTCGTAAATTGAGAGAATACCAATACTTTACGGCCTGATTCGATGGCACGTTTCAACATGACCTTGAAGTATTCGAATTTACCAGATTGACCAGTGTAGTCATTTTTCACTAAACGAGGATGGCAACAAATTTGACGCAATCGTGTAATCCCCGCCAATAATTCCATATGCATATGTCCTGCGTCCGACGAATCGTTGTTTAACTGGTCTTGAATTTTCTTCAGGTAGGCCAGGTAAATATTCTTTTGTTCAGGGTCCAGCATACTAAATCTATCCGTAACAGTTTTCGTCGGTAATTGTAAGGCCACATCGTTCTTAGTACGACGTAGGACGAATGGACTGGCAATACGAGCTACTTCCCCTACTGACAGTTTTTGGAATTCGTGCTTATTCGGCAATAACCCAGGCACGATAATCTGCATCAAAGCCCAGAATTCATTCAAGTTATTCTCCATCGGTGTACCCGATAAACCAATCCGCATAGCCGCTACTTGTTTCTTTACTGATCTATATAGAATCGTGTTGTCATTTTTGATAGCTTGGGCTTCATCTAAGACTAAAATGTCCAAATTCACTTTCTGGTAGGCTTCTTGGTCATTTCGGTATGACTGGTATGACGTCAACCAAACATCAATGGTATCGTCGTGGCGAATCGCTTCCCGTTCGTCAATCGTCCCATCTACCACAGCCACATTTAAGGAAGGTGTAAACCGTTTAAACTCATGGGCCCAGTTATATAGAACAGATGCTGGCGCCAAGACCAATGACTTTTCATGTGGGTTGTTTTCGATATAGTCAAGCACAAAGGAAATCGTTTGAACAGTTTTCCCTAGCCCCATCTCATCCGCTAATAAGCCACCCAATTGGTATTTAGCCAGTCCTCTAAACCATTTCACTGACGTTTCTTGGTAGTCAGATAAGGTCGCTTTCAGGTTAGCTGACGGCGTGTAGTCTTTTTCTTTAGCCCGTACAATATCATCGTAGAATTCTTCAAATACCTCATTTCCGTCCACCAATGTTTGGAATCGTAAGGTTTGGAAAATAGGGACCACGTCACCGTTCTGCCAGTCGTTATTGGCGGCAGAAATTTGTTGAAGCATACGCTTCTGTTCGTCATCCATGGTATTTTGCACGTCTATAATCCGACCATCGCGCAAACGAATATAGGCTTCGTTTTCCATAATGGCATTTAAAATACGATCAACTTCAACAGGCTCAACGTCGGATAATTCAAAATCAACAGAT
>NZ_JBOEQF010000385.1:0-1825 GCF_050689315.1 Aerococcus sp. L_32 | reverse complement strand
GTCAGTAGATTTTGAATTATCTGACGTTGAACCAGTTGAAGTGGACCGTATTTTAAACGCCATTATGGAAAATGAAGCATATATTCGTTTACGTGACGGTCGTATTATCGACGTCCAAAATACCATGGACGACGAACAGAAACGTATGCTTCAACAAATCTCTGCAGCTAATAACGAATGGCAGAACGGGGACGTGGTCCCCATTTTCCAAACGCTGCGGTTCCAAACCTTGGTGGACGGTAATGAAGTATTTGAGGAATTCTACGACGATATCGTACGAGCTAAAGATAAAGACTACACGCCATCAGCTAGCTTAAAGGCTACCTTGTCTGACTACCAAGAGACGTCAGTGAAATGGTTTAGAGGACTTGCCAAATACCAATTGGGCGGCCTATTAGCAGATGAGATGGGGCTAGGAAAAACAGTTCAAACGATTTCCTTTATCCTAGACTATATCGAAAATAATCCGCATGAAAAATCATTGGTATTAGCGCCAGCGTCTGTTTTATATAACTGGGCACATGAATTTAAACGATTTACGCCATCCTTAAATGTAGCAGTAGTTGACGGGACCATTGATGAACGGGAGGCGATTCGCCGAGATGATACTATCGACGTATGGTTGACTTCTTACCAATCGTACCGAAATGACCAAGAGGCTTATCAAAAAGTGAATCTGGACATTTTAGTCTTAGATGAAGCGCAAGCCATCAAAAATGACAACACCATCTTATATAGATCGGTCAAGAAACAAGTGGCGGCGATGCGGATTGGTTTATCAGGGACACCAATGGAGAATAACTTGAATGAGTTCTGGGCCTTGATGCAGATTATCGTGCCTGGATTATTACCGAATAAGCATGAGTTCCAAAAATTATCAGTAGGAGAAATTGCCCGAATTGCTAGTCCATTCGTCCTACGTCGTACCAAGAATGATGTGGCCTTACAATTACCGACGAAAACTGTTACGGATAGATTTAGTATGCTGGACCCTGAACAAAAGAACATTTACCTGGCCTACCTGAAGAAAATTCAAGATCAGTTAAACAACGATTCGTCGGACGCAGGACATGTGCATATGGAATTATTGGCGGGGATTACACGATTGCGTCAAATTTGTTGCCATCCTCGTTTAGTGAAAAATGACTACACTGGTCAATCCGGTAAGTTCGAATACTTCAAGGTCATGTTGAAACGTGCCATCGAATCAGGTCGTAAAGTATTGGTATTCTCTCAATTTACGAGCATGTTAGATGTGATGTCTGAGTACCTAGCTGAAGAGGGTATTGACTACTACATGATGACTGGTCAAACCAATAAAAAAGTCCGTCAAGAACAAGTAGACGAATTCAATACCGGCGATAAATCAGTCTTCTTGATTTCATTACGTGCTGGCGGGGTAGGGATCAACTTGACTGGCGCAGATACTATCTTCTTATATGATTTATGGTGGAACCCAGCAGTTGAAGAGCAAGCTATTGGCCGTGCCCACCGGATTGGTCAGAAGAAAGATGTTGAAGTTGTTCGCTTTATTACTGAAGGGACAATTGAGCAACGTATTGCTGAACTTCAAGAAGAGAAGCGCTACCTATTCGAACAATTATTTGATGACGGTGACCAAGCAGGTAGTCAAAGTCTAAGCTTGGATGACCTGAAATTTATCCTTGGCGTGAGCCAAGCCTTATAAGTATAAATACCAACCATGACTGTTTCGCCCTTTTTCAAATAATGGCTTGAAAAGGGTGGTGGATTATGGTAATATATTCGAGTGTCAAATGACACATATTTCACACCTTATGGATGGAATCGCGTGGTGCTAGTATTC
>NZ_JBOEQF010000384.1:0-1825 GCF_050689315.1 Aerococcus sp. L_32 | reverse complement strand
TATTATAATCATTTTTTAATTTTTAATCAAGTATTATTTTTCAAACCAAATAACTAATTTCTGAATTAGCCAAATAAAGATAAAACCTAAAAAGGCATTGAATAATAACGACGGAATATAGTTCTGACTTAAAAAGTAATAATAGCTACTACTATGTATATCGATTAAGTAGTATAAAGCATAGATAAAATGCGTATACACGGTATAAACAATTAGGATCCATAACCAAATCGTATAAAAGTTCATTGGGAATTTTTTTATAACCGCCCGAGTAAGTATTACTATCATGGGGAATAAGAATAAATTAACCCCAAGTATCGAAGAATAATAAGCGTCGTATATAAAACCTATGATAATACTCACAAGGAATATTTTTGAATCATTTATTAAATAAACCGCCAATAAGGTAATCACAATCAGTGTGAATTGTGGACTGATCTGAAATTTTTCACTACCCAAACTATATGACAACATGGTCATCACGCTACCATCCAGTAATAAAATAAAGAACACAAAGGTAGGGATCAAAAAATTGTTCTTAAAGAAATGTAACATACTGACCTCCCTATTCTCCTGTATCTGTAGATGCAGCGGAGGATTCAGCAGCCTGATCTTCACTATCAGCTGATATATCACTTGAACTTTCATTCAAGGTCATGATAACCAATACTGAACGGATATCTTTGAAGTCTGCAGCAGGTTTTACTTTCACTGACTGAGATAAACCAAAGTTATCAGAAGATGCTGATGTTACTTCTCCAATGATTAAACCTTCTGGAGATACACCACCTAAACCACTTGTAGTGACCGTATTTCCTTCAGAAACTTTTGCATCATTCGGCACTTGTTTAAGGATTAATTCCTGTGTCTTTTCATCATAGTCAGATAAAATCCCAGACACGATACCATCATCCGTTTGAATACTTACAGCTACGTTCTTCATTTGATTATTCTCAGTAATCAATAACTGCACTTTTGAACTCGTAGCAGAGACTTCCGTTACATGCCCTACAAGGCCACTCTCTGTCATCACAGACATGTTCTCTTCAATACCACTATTAGTCCCTACATCGATTGTAATTGAGTCTAACCAGGTATCTGGAGATCTAGAAATAACAGAAGAAGCAATAACATTCTTACCAACTAATGAAGGTTGTAAATCAAGTAAGGCAGATAGCTCTTCATTTTCACTTTGTAATATCTCATTTTGAGCTTCCAGTTCCTCTAGTGAAGAAATTTGGCTTTTCAATCGTTGGTTATCTTCGTATGTGTTCATTAAATCGTTAATTGAATCTGTAAAGCGCATCATCGCATTCGTTGGTGTAGAAACAAATCTACCCACAACTGCGGTCACATCATTCACCCATAAAATTGGTTTGGGCATCTGTGATTGACTAAATATAGAGTAGGCAATCATACTGAATGAAGTGATGACACTAACAAGCAGGACAATTAATTTTTTATTCTCAAAAAATCGTCGCAATATTATCCATCCCTTCACTTACATATGGTATTTATTATATCAAAGTCTTAAGTTAATTTGTAATGTTTATCCATGCAAATCTATTCTTAATATTTATTTTAGGATAATCTTAAGACAATATAAAATAGAAAAACAAAAAAGAGAAGCTTTCGCCTCCCTTTTTTAATTATGATGACCCGTACGGGACTCGAACCCGTGTTACCGCCGTGAAAGGGCGGTGTCTTAACCGCTTGACCAACGGGCCAGTATAAAAATATTGCTATGGTCCGAGACAGATTTGAACTGCCGACACCTTGAGCTTCAATCAAGTGCTCTACCAACTGAGCTATCAGACCTTAATCA
>NZ_JBOEQF010000383.1:0-1825 GCF_050689315.1 Aerococcus sp. L_32 | reverse complement strand
AAAGAGAAGGTTGATCCGTACTTACGACCAATATATGATGCCCTATATACTATTTATGGCCGGGAGCATACTGAACGCTTACTGGAACGTGGCGTGATTGAAGTGGCACCACTTGCTTATATGCGTGGTCGGACTTTGGAAGATGCTTTCGTCATTCTTGATGAAGCACAAAATACAACGGTTGCCCAAATGAAGATGTTCTTAACACGTCTTGGTTTCGGGTCTAGGATGATTGTCAATGGAGACAAGACACAAATTGATTTACCTAGAGGTGCTAAATCCGGGTTAATCGATGCGGAAAGACACTTGCAGGGGATTAAAGATATCGACTTTGTGCACTTTACAGCGACTGATGTTGTTCGTCACCCAGTGGTTTCAGCAATCATCAATGCCTATGCCAATGAAGATAAGGGTAATTAACGATAGACAAGGCAAAAAGAAAAAAGGTGAAAAAGTGTTAGATTTAATTTTTGAAGATAAGACGAATGGGCTTTCTAGTAAAGATAAAGAGATGTTGCATGAATTGTTGGATTTTGCAGCAGATTATTTGAAACTTACTGGAGAAATTGACTTATCTTTGACCATCGTGAACGATGCAGAAATTCATGAAATCAATAAAACTTATCGCAACATTGACCGTCCAACTGACGTGATTTCTTTTGCGATTGAAGATTTAGGTGAAGATGAATTAGCAGTTATGGGCTTGCCAGAGGATATGCCCCGTGAATTGGGCGATCTTTTTATCTCCATTGATAAAACACGCGAACAAGCAGCTGATTATGGCCATTCTTTTGAACGTGAACTAGGCTTTTTAGCTGTCCATGGATTCTTGCATTTGAATGGTTACGACCATTTGAATGAAGCAGATGAAAAGGAAATGTTTGGTCTACAGAAAGAGATTTTAGATGCCTATGGACTTAAAAGAGCGTAAACAAGTACCAAAACCACCAAAAGTGGATAAGAACCATAATTTTTTTGAATCAATGGGGTATGCCTTAAGTGGGATAAAATTTGCCTTTATCCATGAACGAAACATTCGTTACCAAATTTTGGGGTTGATTTTAGTCATGTCGGCCGCTTGGTTTTTTGCTTTGTCCATTGAAAAGTGGTTAATTTTAATTTTAACCTGTGCTATTGTGATCTGTATGGAAATTACCAATACCATTGCTGAGTGGATTATTGATTTAGTGACCGACAACCAATACCATCCCATTGCAAAAAATGTGAAGGATGTAGCGGCTGGTGGCGTACTGATTTCATCTACAATGGCTGTAATTGTTGGCTTGCTAATTTTTGTACCTGAGATTTTACTTTTTTTCAAATTAACATAAAAATAAGGGAGACTATTCTTGAATATAGAAGATTTTAATATAAATGATTTTGACAACATTGAGGATTTAGAAAAATTACTAGAGGATGACGGAGACCAAGCTGAAGATGACTTTGATGGTTATAAGTCAGGATTTGTGGCCATCGTTGGCCGTCCTAATGTTGGGAAATCAACCTTTTTAAACCGCGTAGTGGGACAAAAAGTAGCCATCATGTCTGACAAGGCGCAAACGACGCGTAACAAAATTCAAGCGGTTTATACAACAGATGAGGCGCAAATTGTTTTCATTGATACACCAGGTATTCATAAACCGCATAATGAGTTGGGCGAATTCATGAATAAGTCTGCCTACCAATCACTTGAAGAAGTAGATGCCATCTTAATGTTGGTGAATGCGGAAGAACCTATTGGTCCGGGTGACAAATTTGTCTTTGAAAAGATTAAAAACTACAAGACTCGTAAGTTCTTGGGTGTCAATAAAATTGATAAGGTATC
>NZ_JBOEQF010000382.1:0-1828 GCF_050689315.1 Aerococcus sp. L_32 | reverse complement strand
TGCTGCCATTCCTCGACCGTCACCAATACCACCAGCCGCAATGACTGGGATATCCAAAGCTTTTGTTACTTGTGGTAATAAAGCCATGGTAGTTTGTCGCCCCACGTGACCACCTGATTCCATCCCCTCAACAATCACTGCATGAACGCCTTCACGTTCCATACGTTTTGCTAGGCCAACAGAAGCGACCACAGGAATAACTGAAATACCGGCTGCGTTGAACCGATCCATATATTTTCCTGGAGACCCAGCCCCAGTTGTGATGGTTTTAACACCAGATTGACAAATATAGTCCACTACTTCTTCTACATGTTCATTTAATAACATGACATTTACGGCAAATGGTTTATCTGTTAGTGTTTGCATCTTTTCAACTTTGGCTTTTACAACATCAACAGGATCATGCCCAGTACCAATTACACCAAGTCCCCCAGCATTGGAAACTGCTGATGCTAAATCCGCATCGGCAACCCAAGCCATAGCGCCTTGGATAATTGGGTATTCAACACCTATGCGTTCCCAAAAATCTGTTTTCACTAAAGGATTACTTCCTCTCTTAATCGACTCGTTTTTAAGCAAAAACTATTTGTTAGCTTCTACGTAGTCAACTAAATCTTGAACAGTATTGATTTTTTCTTCATCTTCAATTTCGATATCGAATTCATCTTCGATGTCATTGATGATTTGGAATAAATCTAAAGAGTCAGCATCAATATCTTCACGAATATTTGTAGTAGCTTTTACTTCGCCAGCCTCTAAGTCTAATTGTTCAGTGATTAATTCTTGGATTTTTTCAAAAGTTGTCATTATTTTATATTCCTCCATAATTTGCGTAATCATATATTAGGTCGCTTATCCCTATAAAAAGGATATCGATTTATGAATACGATAAAGTTTAATTTTGTTTGACATGTAATAAAGTCAATAACGAGATATTAAATTATATATATAACTTTGTCAACTAGTTATCGAAACTAGTTTGTTCATTTTTAAGAAACAAATCCGTTGTAAGCGCTACGAAACTTGTATTCACGCCTTTAAGATTATGGCAGGCGCTTAAAAACTTGATTTTTTGTGAAACAAAAATTGTATTTTGACTATTTATTCTAATGATTTGATGGTAATCGGATGGTTGCTTGCCTTAACAAATAAACTGGGATTTTCTTGCTATCATCAGCTTTAAAAATACTGCTATCTATAAAGGACAAGAAGATAGAAGATTCTTTCACGCAAAAGTCTAGTTAGATTTTCTAGTAAAGTACTAAATACGTAAAAAAGCTCTAAGACAAAAAAATGTTTGTCTTAGAGCCTTTGAAATCCCTGTTGTTATTTCAATATTCTCTAGTATATTACTGGTTGCTTACAAGGCAATCAATTGGCCTTATTTAGATGGCAAACAAATTACCTATTGCCTCAAAGGCAAAATGGAGGAAAAGCTGCACTAGAATAATCATCACAACAAATTTTATTGCGGATTTTTCGCTAAGAAGTTCTTGTTGATAGAATAGATAACCAATACAGATACATGATATATAAGTAGCGATATACACACTGGCGAAAGGTTTACATTGTGAATTGGTCACCCATACAGCTGATAAAATGATAAGCAAGATATATGCCAATAACAATAGCGACGTATACATTTTTATTTTGTAGTCAAAAATCTTTCCATTTTTATCCCTCGTAAAAGTTTACCCGGAATTTTGCTAAATTGCTATTTCTATTAGCAAGTCACCTAACTTATAGAAATATAGATAGTAAACAGAAAACTTTATATACCCATTACATCACATATGCGTCATCATTTTAGTGATGGTCATTGGACAAA
>NZ_JBOEQF010000381.1:0-1831 GCF_050689315.1 Aerococcus sp. L_32 | reverse complement strand
GCTCGGCCTTCCCACTTTTCCATTCCATTTGATCTAAAAGAAACATAAAATACTTTTCTGAAGGTTATCTTTCATATCGATGTTTCCTTTTTTAATCAGAGACGGCAAATCAAAACCCTTCTCTTGCCTATTCATGGCAGGTAGCACAGGCAATAAAAATGCCTGCGCCATATTTGTTGATTCTGCTATGAAATAGTTCTTGACGAATCGTTTTTTCGTCCCTAGAATGTATGGACGTATCACTGACAAAGGTCATTTAGGAGAATTAGAAAACATGGAAAAAACGGAATTGAAAAAAAGTATCAGCGGCTTGACTGCGCTGACAGTATTAGTGGGTACTGTAATTGGAGCGGGGGTCTTCTTTAAGCCTACAGCGGTGTATTCTGCTAGCGGGGCTCCGGGTGTTGGGCTGTTGGCTTGGTTTGTTGCCGGTATCATTACCATCACTGGTGGTCTGACTGTTGCTGAAATTGGCACGATTTACTCGGAATCGGGCGGATTAATGCTGTATATGGAAAAAGTATATGGAAAGATTTGGGGGTTTCTGGCTGGATGGGCACAGATGATTGTTTATTTCCCAGCAAACTTTGCGGCTTTGGCCATTATCTTTGCGACGCAAGTTATCAATCTTTTCGGGTTAAGCGATCAATTGATCATTCCCATTGCGATTGGGACCGCCCTCTTTATAGCCCTCATGAATTTTATGGGAACGAAGCATGGCAGCAGGATTCAAAATGTCGCTACTTTCCTGAAACTTATTCCTCTTTTTATTATCATTATTGCTGGGTTACTTTATCCTGGAGGAGGTCAACAGAGCCTTATGCCTTTTGTTTCAGAAGACCATTCTTTCCTGACTGCTCTTAGCTCAGCACTGGTTGCCACCCTTTTTGCTTATGATGGTTGGATGAACGTGGGGACGTTGGCGGGAGAGATGAAAAATCCCGGGAAGACATTGCCTCGTGTGATTGTCGGCGGACTCTCCATCGTGATGGCCGTTTATCTTGCAATCAATGTTGCCTATCTTTTTGTAGTCGATAGCGCTACTCTTGCAGGTACTGCTACCCCTGCAGCAGCTGTTGCTTCTAAACTGTTTCCAGGTATTGGCGGCAAATTAATCACGGTGGGAATTTTAATCTCTGTTTTTGGTGCAATGAATGGCTACTTCATTTCTGCTATGCGCATTCCCTATGTACTGGCAAAAAGAGGATTGCTTCCTTTTGCTGATTGGTTCGGTGTTTTGCATCCCAAAACTTATGTCCCAATGAATGGCGGCATAATGATTGTTTCTATCTCTGTCGTGATGATGATGTCCGGTTCGTTCAATCAGCTGACTGATTTGATTGTATTCGTTATATGGATATTCTCTACCATGACTTTCCTGGCAGTCATTATCCTGCGGAAAAGAAAACCCGCAATTGAGCGCTCTTACAAAGTGCCACTCTATCCCTTTATTCCGCTGGTAGCAATTGCAGGAGGCTTGTTTATTTTAATGAGTACTTTGCTGACGCAGCCGTTCAACGCTTTATTGGGAATCGTCTTGACTCTGTTAGGTGTTCCTGTTTTCTTATATACTCAAAAAAATCAAAAAGCTCCCGTTTTAATTGAAGAAGAATAATATTGGCATAGATTATCGAACAAGCAGCCCCATATGGAAGCTGCTTGTTTTGCATTTTTTTGGGGTGGTTTATAGGGGTTTGGGGAGGTTTGTATAGTACAGAACTTTTTTATGAGCTGTATCATACACATTTCCTAAAGAAATGAATGACGACGAGCAGTAATGATACGTTCGAAGAAAAAAATAGAAACAAGCTCCGAATTTTGGAGCTTGTCT
>NZ_JBOEQF010000380.1:0-1831 GCF_050689315.1 Aerococcus sp. L_32 | reverse complement strand
GAACCAAAGGAAGACAATGTCATCGTCGCAACACACACATGGACGGACCCAAGTTTACGCGGACAAGGCGTCGCTGCACAGCTTGTCGACCACCTAGTTGCCGACTCAGAAGCAAAAGGCCGCAAAATTAAAGCCCTATGCCCATATGTCGTGAAGAAATTCAACGAAAGCCCAGCGAAATACGACCACATTAATGCAGACAAATAAAGATTGAAGAAGGGCCATCCTTGTCTTTGCTAGCTAGCAAGGATAGGGATGGCTTTTTCCTTTGAAGGGCACTCGCTTTCATTTTCCAATAAATATCGGTAAAATGGTTACATTAGAAAGTGTAAAGAGGTGCAAAATGAAATATATTAAATTGCTAGAAGACGTGTCGAATGCTTACGGGGCGCCAGGATATGAAGACCAAGTGATCGATGTAGTGAAAGCTAACAAGGGTGATTTTAGCTTACAAGCTGATGCTATGAAAAACCTATACATGAATTTTACTGACATGGACCCCAACAAACCAACGATTATGTTAGATTCCCACATGGATGAAGTCGGGTTTATGGTACAAGCCATCGACGAAAATGGACTACTGTTGATGCAAGCTTTAGGTGGTTGGACGGCAGCCTCTGCCCAGTCGCAATTATTCATGGTTAGAACCAATGATAATGAAAGCTATGTTCCAGCTGTTGCCACAAGTAAACCCATCCATTTCATGACTGCAGAAGAGAAGGCCAAACCAGTAGCCTTAACAGACTTGAAACTAGACGTAGGTGCCACTTCAAGAGAAGAAGTGATCAACGATTTCGGTATTACAGTTGGCCAACCCGTCGTACCCGCAACCAAATTCCAGGTCAACGAAAAGAATGGCATGATGATTGGCAAAGCCTTTGACAACCGTCTTGGTGTAGCTGCAACCATCGCTGTCTTCAATGAATTAGGACCTGAAGGCGTGAAAAACTTACCATTCAATCTTGTTGGCGCCTTTGCCACACAAGAAGAAGTTGGTTTAAGAGGGGCTAAAGTCACAACAAACCGCATTGATCCACAAGTGGCCATCGTTTTTGAGGGAACGCCTTCAGACGATTACGCAAAATCAGCTACACTTGGCCAAGGACGCGTGAAACAAGGACCTCAATTACGGTATCGCGATTCAACTTATATCGCTTCTGACCACTTAAACGGTCTATTTTTGAAAGCTAGTGAAGAGGCTGGCATCACAATCCAACAAGCCGTCCGTGATGGTGGTGGTACAAATGCCGGCTCAATCCATACTGCAAATAATGGGGTATCAGTGATTACACTAGGTATGCCAACTCGTTATGCACATACTCATTACCTAATATCTGCCTACCAAGACTTCCAAGACACTGTGGACGTAACCGTAGCCTTCTTAAAAGGTTTAACAGCAGAGGACTTAGCCTTCACATCATTACAAGACTTATAAGCATAGAAACCTAAAAGACTGTGGCAAAATGTCATAGTCTTTTTGCTTGGCTTCGATTTGGATAACATACTGGCGTAAGGTTCAAGCATTCGCTAGAAAAAAGGGATTAATTGTTTTTCTTGAAATATAAAGGCCTTACTTTTGTAAGCGGTTCCGTTTTTGTGTTATACTTTATATGGAAAGAAAGTAAGGGAGGTAACGAAAATGATTCTTGATAACATTCAACGTATATTGGTGCCAGTAGATGACTCGGACAACAGTAAAGCAGCCTTTCGAGATGCAGTTGAGATTGCCATGCGCTCAAATGCTACTGTAGACGTCCTATCAGTAATTGCCGATGACTATGTGTTTAGTGACTTGCGGGTATCTGAAACAGATATAAACGAGATGAAAAAA
>NZ_JBOEQF010000379.1:0-1831 GCF_050689315.1 Aerococcus sp. L_32 | reverse complement strand
CTTTTTCATCTCGTTTATATCTGTTTCAGATACCCGCAAGTCACTAAACACATAGTCATCGGCAATTACTGATAGGACGTCTACAGTAGCATTTGAGCGCATGGCAATCTCTACTGCATCTCGAAAGGCTGCTTTACTGTTGTCCGAGTCATCTACTGGCACCAATATACGTTGGATGTTATCAAGAATCATTTTCGTTACCTCCCTTACTTTCTTTCCATATAAAGTATAACACAAAATTGGAACCGCTTACAAAAATAAGGCCTTTATATTTCAAGAAAAATAATTAAACCCTTTTTTCTAGCGAATGCTTGAACCTTACGCCAGTATGTTATCCAAATCGAAGCCAAGCAAAAAGACTATGACATTTTGCCACAGTCTTTTGGGTTTCTATGCTTATAAGTCTTGTAATGATGTGAAGGCTAGGTCCTCTGCTGTTAAACCTTTTAAGAAGGCTACGGTTACGTCCACAGTGTCTTGGAAGTCTTGGTAGGCAGAGATTAAGTAATGGGTATGTGCATAACGAGTTGGCATACCTAGTGTAATCACTGATACCCCATTATTTGCAGTATGGATTGAGCCGGCGTTTGTACCACCACCATCGCGGACGGCTTGTTGGATTGTGATGCCAGCCTCTTCACTAGCTTTCAAAAATAGACCGTTTAAGTGGTCAGAAGCGATATATGTTGAATCGCGATACCGTAATTGAGGTCCTTGTTTCACGCGTCCTTGGCCAAGTGTAGCTGATTTTGCGTAATCGTCTGAGGGCGTTCCCTCAAAAACAATGGCCACTTGTGGATCAATACGATTTGTTGTGACTTTAGCCCCTCTTAAACCAACTTCTTCTTGTGTGGCAAAAGCGCCAACAAGATTGAATGGTAAGCTTTTCACGCCCTCAAGTCCTAATTCATTGAAGACAGCGATGGTTGCAGCTACACCAAGACGGTTGTCAAAGGCTTTACCAATCATCATACCATTCTTTTCGTTGAACTGGAATTTGGTTGCTGGTACAACGGGTTGGCCGACTGTAATACCAAAATCGTTGATTACTTCTTCTCTTGAAGTGGCACCCACATCTAATTTCAAGTCTGTTAAGGCTACTGGTTTAGCCTTTTCTTCCGCAGTCATGAAATGGATAGGTTTACTTGTGGCAACAGCTGGTACATAGCTTTCATTATCATTGGTTCTAACCATGAATAATTGCGACTGGGCAGAGGCTGCCGTCCAACCACCTAAAGCTTGCATCAACAATAAACCATTTTCGTCAATGGCTTGCACCATAAATCCGACTTCATCCATGTGGGAGTCTAACATGATCGTTGGTTTGTTGGGGTCGATGTCAGTAAAATTCATGTATAGGTTTTTCATTGCATCGGCTTGTAAGGTAAAATCGCCTTTGTTGGCTTTCACTACTTCGATCACTTGGTCTTCATATCCTGGCGCCCCGTAAGCATTCGACACGTCTTCTAACAATTTAATATATTTCATTTTGCACCTCTTTAGACTTTCTAATGTAACCATTTTACCGATATTTATTGGAAAATGAAAGCGAGTGCCCTTCAAAGGAAAAAGCCATCCCTATCCTTGCTAGCTAGCAAAGACATGGATGGCCCTTCTTCAATCTTTATTTGTCTGCATTAATGTGGTCGTATTTGGCTGGGTTTTCGTTGAATTTCTTCACGACATATGGGCATAGGGCTTTAATTTTGCGGCCTTTTGCCTCTGAGTCGGCAACTAGGTGGTCGACAAGTTGTGCAGCGACACCTTGTCCGCGCAAACTTGGATCCGTCCATGTGTGTGTTGCGACGATGACATTGTCTGCCTTTGGTTG
>NZ_JBOEQF010000378.1:0-1832 GCF_050689315.1 Aerococcus sp. L_32 | reverse complement strand
CGGCCTTCGTGGTGGCCGTGCAGCTGTGACAACCCATGACCGTGCAGTCTTATTAGATGCAGTTCTTGATGGGCGCATCAATCCAGGTAAGGTATTCAACATGTCCTTTGATTTAGATGACGTGCAAGAAGCTTATGCAGCAATGGACGAACGCCGTGCCATTAAATCTTTACTCGTTATTTCTGACTAACTAAATTATCATTTCCCCCTAAACGATTCACCTGTAGACGGTCTGGATTGTCTTTGACAAGGATGAGACTTATACGATTTATGTGATAAAAATTTAGGGGGTTTATTTTGAAAAAAGAACAACGAATTGAAATCTTGCTATATATTGTGAAAATTCAATAGGTCAATGCCAATAAGAAAGAAATGGCTGATTACCTAGCTGATCTATTCGCAAAATATGATATTGAAACCCAACAAGTTGAATATGACGAAGGACGCAGTAACCTAATTGCAGATATGGGTAAGACCAAGGTAAAAAAATCAGTCGTATCTGGACACTTAGATATCGTTGAAGCTGGCGATGAATATGAATGGAAATTCCGGCCATTTTCTGGTGAAATTACCGGTGATAAACGATACGACCGCGGAACTTCAGATATGAAATCTGGTTTATTCGGCCTAGTCATTATCATGTGTGAACTAAAAGAAGAAGGCGCAGACTTAAATAGTAGCGCCCGAATATTTGATGCAGTTGGTGAAGAAATCGGCCGTATCGGGTCTAAACGAATGGTGAAACAAGGTTATATAGACGGAATTGATGGCTGAGGATGTTAAACCAGGAGGTCTTTCACCAGTGACAGACGCGGAAGCCTTTGCAAGTACGGAAAAAGACATTGACCTTGTTACATTTGGCCCAGGTGAAGAAAAATGACCACATCAATTAAATGAATATGTATCTGTTGAAGATGACTTAAGTAGAGTTGACTTGTTCAAAACCTATTTAACATAACAAATACTGTTGGTCGGAAGTGAATGGCTTCCGGTTTTTACTTGCATGTGTCCTATTTCCAAAAATCACTAGCTCGAAACCATCTTTCTTTTTGCCAAATTAAAGGTATAATGAAATAAAATAGTGAACAAAGGGTGAGTATATGATTTTATCAGGTAAGAAAATTGCTGAAGAGCAAGGAATTGGCATTAAAATAACGCCATTTAATGAAAGTCAGGTTAATCCCAATTCTTATAACTTGAGACTTTCAAATGAATTGGCCTATTACGAAGATGATGTGTTGGATATGAAGAAAAAACCAACCTTGAAATCGATTCAAATTCCTGAAGAAGGTTATTTATTAGAACCAGGCAAATTGTATTTAGGCCGTACAGTGGAATATACTGAAACGGATAAATATGTACCCATGCTTGAAGGCCGTTCATCAATTGGTCGTTTAGGTTTGTATATCCATGTGACGGCTGGGTTTGGGGATGTTGGTTTCTCTGGTTACTGGACCTTAGAAATGCACTGTTTACAGCCAATCCGCATCTATCCAAATGTTGAAATTTGCCAGATTTACTATCATACAATTAACGGTGAATATAATTTATATTCTTCTGGAAAATATGCCAACAACCAAGGGATCCAAGAATCACGCTTGTACCAAGATTTTATCAAATAAAGCGCCAGTCCAATTATGAATATTTTGTGAAGAAAAGCCATGAATATGGCTTTTTTTGTGAAAGCAAGTATACTTTGACCAAACCTGACTTTGTATGCGTTATAATATATTTATAGTTAAGGAGTGTAGAATCTGACAAGGATGTCAGGTCTAAATAACTTATATATTTTTGACAAAATGAGTAGGAGTGAATATATGAGCAAAAATAGG
>NZ_JBOEQF010000377.1:0-1832 GCF_050689315.1 Aerococcus sp. L_32 | reverse complement strand
CTTTTTTGTCCAATGACCATCACTAAAATGATGACGCATATGTGATGCAATGGGTATATAAAGTTTTCTGTTTACTATCTATATTTCTATAAGTTAGGTGACTTGCTAATAGAAATAGCAATTTAGCAAAAATCCGGGTAAACTTTTACGAGGGGATAATGGTAAGAACTTTGACTGCAAAAGAAAAAATTTATTTTATATTATTGTTATTGCCTTATATCCTGCTTATCATTTTATCAGCTGTATGGGAAACCAATTCACAAGGTCAACCTTTAGCCAGTGAGCATATCACTGCTTTTATATTGTATATAGGTATTGATTATCCATTCTATCAGAAAGATTTTCTTAGCAAAAATCCGCAACAATAATTTGTTGTGATGATTATTCTAGTGCAACTTTTCCTCCATTTTGCCTTTGAGGCAATAGGAAGTTTGTTTGCCATCTAAATAAGGCCAGTTGATTGCCTTGTAAGCAACCAGTAATATACTAGAGAATATTGAAATAACAACAGGGATTTTAAAGGCTCTAAGACAAACATTTTTTTGTCTTAGAGCTTTTTTACGTATTTAGTACTTTACTAGAAAAGCTACCTAGACTTTTGCGTGAAAGAATTTTCTATCTTCTTGTCCTTTATAGATAGCAGTATTTTTAAAGCTGATGATAGCAAGAAAATCCCAGTTTATTTGCCAGGGCAAGCAACCATCCGATTACCATCAAATCATTAGAATAAAAAGTCAAAATACAATTTTTGTTTCACAAAAAATCAAGTTTTTAAGCACCTGCCATAATCTTAAAGGCTTGAATGCAAGTTTTGTAACGCTTACAAAAAACTTGTTTATTAAAAATGAATAAACTAGTTTCGATAACTAGTTGACAAAGTTATATATATAATTTAATATCTCGTTATTGACTTTATTACATGTCAAACAAAAATTAAACTTTATCGTATTCATAAATCGATATCCTTTTTATAGGGATAGGCGACCTAATATATGATTACGCAAATTATGGAGGAATATAAAATAATGACAACTTTTGAAAAAATCCAAGAATTAATCACTGAACAATTAGACTTAGAGGCTGGCGAAGTGAAAGCAACTACAAATATTCGTGAAGATATTGACGCTGACTCTTTAGACTTATTCCAAATCATTAATGACATCGAAGACGAATTCGATATCGAAATTGAAGATGAAGAAAAAATTAACACTGTTCAAGATTTAGTTGACTACGTAGAAGCAAACAAATAATTTCTGCCTACAAACTAGTCGATTAAGAGAGGAAGTAATCCTTTAGTGAAAACAGATTTTTGGGAACGCATAGGTGTTGAATACCCAATTATCCAAGGTGCTATGGCTTGGGTTGCCGATGCGGATTTAGCATCAGCAGTTTCCAATGCTGGGGGACTTGGTGTAATTGGTACTGGACATGACCGTGTAGACGTAGTACAAGCCAAAGTTGAAAAGATGCAACAATTAACAGATAAACCATTCGCTGTAAATGTCATGTTGTTAAATGAACATGTCGAGGAAGTAGTGGATTACATCTGTCAATCTGGTGTGAAGACAATTACAACTGGTGCTGGATCTCCAGGTAAATATATGGATAGATTCAACGCAGCTGGTATTTCAGTCATTCCAGTGGTCGCTTCTGTCGGACTTGCAAAACGGATGGAACGTGAAGGCGTGCATGCGGTGATTGTTGAGGGGATGGAATCAGGTGGTCACGTGGGGCGACAAACTACCATGGCTTTATTACCACAAGTAACAAAAGCTTTGGATATCCCAGTCATTGCGGCGGGTGGTATTGGTGACGGTCGAGGAATGGCAGCT
>NZ_JBOEQF010000376.1:0-1842 GCF_050689315.1 Aerococcus sp. L_32 | reverse complement strand
CCGTGTTCACCCACGCAACCGTTACGTACAAGCTAAAGGTTGGTCTCACGATGAAATCGTTGCACGTTTAGCAGCAATCGGTGAAGAACTAACCGTAGAAGCATAATTTAGAAATCAAAAGACCGCTAGGAAAACCCTGGCGGTCTTTTTGCGTCTAAAGGAAGACGATGTTAATCATGATGAGTCCATCATCATATCTTGGTGAGCTAGTTAGCCTAACCACTAGAGTCTAATTTATACTAATGATTTTGAATCACTATCATCATTTATGGAACATCATTTTATATACGGTCTCGCTCTCACCCTAGTATTAGAGCGTCATCGTTTAATGCACGTCCTGATTGTTTTTTGAACATGTCTAATAATTGTTGTACGGTTAATTGTTTCTTCTCTTCACCAGAGATATCAATCAAGATGCGACCATTGTCCATCATCAACAAGCGGTTACCCATTTGTAAGGCTTGTTCCATATCATGTGTAATCATCAAGGCTGTTAATTGATCTCGTTGGATTACTTCTTCAGTTAATTTTAAAACCATGTCCGATGTTTTAGGGTCTAAGGCTGCTGTATGCTCATCTAATAGTAAGACTTTTGGCTTTTTCAAAGTTGCCATCAATAATGTTAATGCTTGACGTTGTCCACCAGAAAGCAAGCCAACTTCAGCAGTCAATCTATTTTCCAAGCCTAAGTCCAATAGTTTCAAGGCTTCTTTAAATTGTTCACGTTGCTTGTTGTTGACCCCTCGTCCAAATCCAAATGAGTGTCCGCGACGGTCTGCAATAGCCATGTTTTCTTCGATAGTTAACCGGCTAGCAGTCCCCATCCGTGTGTCTTGGAATACGCGTGATACTAAGCCCGCACGTTTGTTGGCAGTAAGTTTGGTCACGTCTTTATCTTCAATTTTAATAGTTCCTTGGTCTACCAATAGCGAACCGGCAATGGCATTTAGGAAAGTCGATTTTCCGGCCCCGTTACCTCCAATAATGGTGATGAAATCCCCTTTTTCTACCTTTAGGTCGACCCCTTTTAATACGTGGTTTTCGTTTGGTGTTTTAGCTTCAAATGTTTTATGTACGCTTTGTAATGTTAATACGCTAGTCATTGGTCAATCTCCTTTCTACGCTTCTTTACTTGTGATTGAATTTTTCACAACTTTTTTACCGTGTTGACGAACAGCTGGTACTCCAAGCGCTACGGCTAGGATTAAGGCTGAGAATAGACGGACGTCGTTTGGATTGAAGTTTAATTCTAATACCAATAGTAATAGTAATCGGTAAATGATTGACCCTAAAACAATCGCTAATAAGCGTTTAACAAAGGTGATGTTTTTCCCGATGGCTTCACCAATGACTACTGAGGCTAAACCGATAACCATTGCCCCAACACCCATATTGACATCTGCATAGCCGTTGTTTTGCGCTAATAAACCACCTGATAAACCAACTAATCCGTTGGCTACCATGAAGCCGATAATCTTTGACCAATCAGTATTGATCCCGTTGGCTTCACTCATCATGTAGTTATCACCTGTGGCACGGATGGCTAAACCAATTTGCGTATCGAAGAACCATTTAAGTAAGGCCACGATGGCTACAACAATGATTAAACCAATAACGATAACTGCTAAAGTCTTGTCTTCAATTAATTGACGCATTTGAGTGACCAAGGTATTTTGACTTAATAATGGCAAGTTGGCTTGACCTAAAATACGTAGGTTAATAGAGTACAAACCAGTCATCGTAATAATAGATGCAATCAAAGCTGGCACTTTTAATTTCGTATGTAATAAACCAGTGATTAGTCCAGCACCTGCCCCAATGACAAATGATAGTAAGGTGGCA
>NZ_JBOEQF010000375.1:0-1851 GCF_050689315.1 Aerococcus sp. L_32 | reverse complement strand
CCCGTCTGCGGCTCAGTTCGAGATTTATCCCCCCGATAAAATCTCTGGAATAGGTCCTTCAGTTGCCCCTTAGGAATCTTAGCGCCGTCATTTTCAACGACAAACTTGGTCTTTTCTTGGTCTTGATAGATTGAAATCCTGATATACTTACCCTTTCCACCATATTTAAAGGCATTGGTAAATAAATTGGAAAAAATACGTACAAATTTTTCTGGGTCAATATCGACTAGGATATTGTCATCCGGTTCGGCCACAATTTGAAATTCACGGCCGACTTTATTGGCCTCTAATTCAAACTCTACCGTAATTTGTTCTACCATACGTACCACATTGATCCGGTTAATAGCCAACTTAGTATCCACTTGTTTGACCTTAGTATATTCAAACAAATCTTCAGTCATCCGTTGCATTTGAATGGCCTTATCGTAAGCAATATTGATATACTTCATAGCCTTTTCTGGGTCTTTCAACCCTTCCTGCTTCAATAAGGTCAAGTAACCAATCACGGAAGTAAGCGGCGTCCGAATGTCATGACTCATATTGGTTATCAAGTCATCCTTAGACTGTTCAATCCGCCGCTCTTCTTCCCGTGCTTTAACAGTGGAGTCGACCAAACGATTAATCGAATCTACAACCGGCTGCATCCCATTCAACTCGGAAGTAGAAATCTTATGATGGTAGTTTCCTTGCGAAATATAGTGCAGCTCTTCAAGCACATAGCCCAATTGAACCGCCCGTAGCCGCCGATAAATCCGCCAGCCAACAAAGGAAACACTCATCACCAAGTAAACCACGGTTAGAGACAGAAAGAAATTTTGTTGAAATTGTGGGTGGACAAAAAAAGAGCCAGGATATGTCCGTAACAAGACTGAATAATTGGTTTCATAGACCGTGATCAACACGAACATTAAGCCAAAATACAGTATGACCAATATCGCTAGCCACACAATCGCTTCAAAAAAAAGCTCTGTATGCATTCTACTTTTCTTTTTTTGCAAGAGCGCACCTTCTAACTATTACTGTCATTGAACTATTAACTACCTAACCGACTAACTGGCTACTATAAAAATGTAAAAAAGACTAGGGGCATTGATACCAATATCGCATTCCCCAGTCTTACTGAACATTCGCCGTGATACCAGACGCTTTCTATACTTAGCGCTTAGGCTGTAATTTTATAACCTACACCCCAAACAGTTGAGATTACCTTGTCCCCACCTGTAGCTTCACCAATCTTATCACGCAAATGGCTCACGTGGACCATAACAGTCTTCGCTGATACCACAGACTCTTGCTGCCATACACGTTCAAAAATCTCGTCAGCAGAGAATACGTTATTTGGATTACTAGCTAGTAAGTATAATATACCAAATTCTAGCGCAGTTAGTTGAATTTGTTGACCATCTGTTGTCGTTACCTCATGAGAATTTTTGTTAATTACAAGCGGGCCAACTTCAATCGTTGCTGAATCATCGCCAGCTGTAGAAGCACGACGCAATAAAGACTTGATACGAGCCATAACTTCAAGCGGGTTAAAGGGTTTCGTTACATAATCATCCGCACCAGTCGTTAAACCAGAAATCTTGTCCATATCAGACGATTTAGCAGATAATAGTAAGATTGGCATATCCACATCACGTTTCCGCAACTCCTTGATCACCGTAATTCCGTCCTTACCAGGCATCATAATATCCAATACCATCATAGCAATATCAGGATTCTCAGCAATTTTCTTCAAGGCCTCATCCCCATCAAAAGCCTGGATTACCTCGTAGTCTTCATTTGTAGCATATATAGTTAATAATTCAACGATTTCCTTATCGTCATCAGTAATTAAAATTTTCATTAGGT
>NZ_JBOEQF010000374.1:0-1882 GCF_050689315.1 Aerococcus sp. L_32 | reverse complement strand
AACCGCAGCCATAGCCATTGATTCAACCCACTCACGTTTACCTACTGCATGGCTTGGATCAACCACGATGGGTAAGTGCGTTTTTGATCGTAAAACGGGAATCGCTGATAAATCCAAAGTGTTACGTGTGCTTGTTTCGTAAGTACGAATACCGCGTTCACATAAAATTACATTAGGATTACCGTGGGCTAAAATGTATTCAGCTGCCATTAACAAGTCCTCGATTGAAGCAGCCATACCGCGTTTTAACAAAACTGGTTTCGTCGTTTGACCAATCGCTTTTAATAAGTCGAAGTTCTGCATATTTCGTGCACCCACTTGGTACATATCGATCCCATCGAATAAATGCACTTGATCAACAGCCATCACCTCTGTCACCACTGGTAAGTCGTATTTCTTACCAACAGCCTCTAACATATCTAAACCTTCTTGCCCTAAACCTTGGAATGAGTATGGAGAAGTACGTGGTTTGAAAGCCCCACCACGTAACATATTGGCACCTGCATCTTTTACCGCTGCAGCCACTTCGTCTAATTTGTCTAAACCTTCGATTGAACAAGGACCACCTATCATAGCAAAATGGCCATCACCAATTTGGATATTGCCAACTTGTACAACTGATGGCGCAGACTTGTATGATAAGCTCGCTCGTTTGTATGGCTCTTTAATATTAGCTAAAATCGTTTCTTCCGTTTCTGCAGTCATTACTTGTGTATTCATTTTATTTTCTCCTTTTTTAAACGCAGTATCCATATCCATTTTCCAAGGTTGGTATTTAAGCAAGAAAAAAGTCCTTTACAACAAAACCACCCTTGAGTGATGTTTGTTGTAAAGGACTTTCTTGTGTAACTAGCACCTACGCTAGTTGCTTAAGAACTAAAGCCATATCCTTTTTCAAGTACAACAAAATCACCTTTACCAAAACCGTAAAAGTAAAAGTAAAAGTTGAAAAAGTTATAGAATGTTGTACTTAGTAATGATTTCATGGCTGTAGTCCTCCTCTCGCTATTTGATAATGCAACTTTAGCAGTCTTTTCTAACCTTGTCAACAAATTTCTAATTCGATTCTAATTTTATCTAAAAAACACCTCAGCTTGTAAAGGGGGAGCTAAACAAGCTGAGGTGTCATAATTTGATCAAATTAGTTTAGTTTTAAGACTTGGCCAATGTACAAGTTATAGTTTGATAAACCGTTCAATGTCATTAACTCATCTAAGCTTAGACCGTTGTTTTTAGCGATACGGTATAAAGTTTCACCAGATTTAACTGTATGTGTCTTCGTGCTGGAAATAGCCGAAGAAGATGCAGTTGATGTAGATGAACTTGTGCTAGCTTGACTAGATGAACTTGTTGACGCACTTGAAGAAGCTTGGCTAGATCCACCAGTTGTAAATACTTTACCTGGGTGAATTAAGTCAGAACCGCCGTTTAAGGCACGGGCTTCCGCTAATGAAATACCTAAGGCACGTGCTACAGTGTAAATACCGTCACCAGATTTAACAGTGTAAGAGTTACCTGACGCTGATGATGTACTTGTAGATGATTGGCTAGTTGAAGCACTTGAAGTTGACGTAGCTGAACTTGAAGTCGCTTGACTAGATGAAGCTTGGCTAGATCCACCAGTTGTAAATACTTTACCTGGGTGAATTAAGTCAGAACCACCATTTAAGGCCCGGGCTTTCGCTAATGAAATACCTAAGGCACGTGCTACAGTGTAAATACCGTCACCAGATTTAACAGTGTAAGAGTTACCTGACGTTGATGATGTACTTGTAGATGATTGGCTAGTTGAAGCACTTGAAGTTGACGTAGCTGAACTTGAAGTCGCTTGACTAGATGAAGCTTGGCTAGATCCACCAGTTGTAAATACTTTACCTGGGTG
>NZ_JBOEQF010000373.1:0-1882 GCF_050689315.1 Aerococcus sp. L_32 | reverse complement strand
GATGGAGCTGCTTGCTGATCTTTGGTTCTAAATCCTAGCGTGAATTGCGTATGTTTCGTTTGACGCACGGAACAGGGCACTGCATAAAAAAAAACTTTTTGCTCATTGTTGATTAGGATCAATTTTCTTCTGAGATATTTCTTCTATACTGTAGTCAAGTTGTTGAAGATGTTATCAGTGACTAAAATATAAAAAATATGGAGGAAACAAAGATGAAAAAGATTTTTAAAAGGTTACTCGGAGTTACAGCAGTTAGCGCAGGTTTACTTTTAGCCAATCCAATGACTGCTGAAGCACACTGCGATACGGAACAAGGACCAGTCTATGACGCCCTCCAAACGTCTTTAGAGGAAAGAAGCTTTGACTATATCGCACATTGGGTGCCAGAAGCGGACGAAGCGGAATTAAAAACGTACTTTGAGCGTACAATGTCCGTGAAAAATAAAACAAAAGATGCAGAAATTAACGACTTAGCTGATGATTACCTCTTTGAAAACTTTGTCCGTATCCACCGTGCTGGTGAAGGTGCTCCTTACACAGGAATCAGTCATGAGCCGGTTGATCCAGGAGTGGCAGCTGCTGATAAGAGTATCGAACAAGAAAGCTTAGCCCCATTAGAAGAAGCAGGCTTTGTGACCGATGACAACCGCGAACACGTCGAAGAAGTATTTACTGACCTACTTGCAACCAAGATTTTTGAAACTGGTGACACAGAGGCAGGCCGTGCTTATGTTGAAAACTACGTCACGTTCACCCACTTATTCGAAGAAGGTCATGATGAAGCACATGAAGAAGAAGGTCATGTTGAAGCACATGAAGAAGAAGGTCATGATGAAGCACATGAAGAAGAAGGACATAAAGAGGAACAGGACGCACATACTGAAGAAGTGAACGCAGAGTCAGAAGAAACAGAAGGCAACTGGTTTACACAACTTTTTAGTGACTGGTTTTAATTAAATAAACATAAATCATACAAAAAAGAAGTTTTTTCAAGAAACTTATTTTTTGTTAGACAGCTCTCTTGTGTAGAGAGCACCTTAAAAATTGTTTCAAAACTATTGGTGCTCCCCACCAAACAACTGTTTTAGTTGCAGGTGATGACGCAGATGCTAAGAACCAAGTTTTCGTTGCTCTAGAGGGCGCTGAAAAGATTAGCTGGAATAGTGGATTTGGACTTTTCAATTAATTGTAAGTAATGGAACCGATCTACATTTTTGTAGAGCGGTTTTTTATTTGTGTTCTACTTACAATCCAGATAAAAAAGGACTCTGACGCTGTTTAAGCAGTAAAGTCCTTTTTTTAATCAATACATCATTTTGCTGGTTTTCATGTCTCTTAAACGATTAACCCTTTTAGAAATATAGTAATTCATAATAACCAAACTTTTAATAAGAGATTAAAGCAATTGTTTTTGAGATTCTACGGTAACTTCAAGTAATTTATTCATAAAGGGATAGTCCTCTTTCATTTGGTCAAACTCTTCGCCAGTATCGAGGAAACGTGCCCGTCCTTCAATTAAGAATCCTGTTCCTTGATAACCATTGAAACCTTCAACTTCTCGACTACCTAGAGTTAAAATAACTTTGTCGTTCTTTATCATATCTGCTTGAACGCTTGTAAATCCAGCGATTGGAGCTAAGATGCGTTCATCGTTAGTTATACGTAAATATGAGTTCCAAGTACAACGAACATGTGGGGTCTCACTGCTTCCCCATGATGTAACAGAAACCACACCCTCGTGTTTGATAACTTCAAAAAAAGTTTTACTTAACATATTTGTCCTCCTATATTGATCTATCGTATTTCATAAGAATTATACTCCTAAACGAACATATGTTCAATAACTCCCTTTTTAACATAATTGCAAAATAATAAAGTTAAC
>NZ_JBOEQF010000372.1:0-1905 GCF_050689315.1 Aerococcus sp. L_32 | reverse complement strand
TTTTCATCGAAGACCAAGCCTTCGTTGAAACAGTAGACCCAGAAGCCTTCAAACAAGCCATAATGGAAAGAATCTAAGTATTTGGATTTTTCTCGGCAAACTTATACGAATAATCACTCAAAGGTCGTGGCTTAATGTCACGGCTTTTTGTGTCGTATAAATTTTGGATTTGTAATTTGAAAAGTATGTCGTTTAGTCTTATTTTTATGTGGGCCTTGTTAACACTGGATTTTGCTATAGGCATAAGGTAAATATATATAGGTAAAAGAAGAGATGATTTCTTTAAGCAATTTCCGAACTATAACATTTGATCCAAGTTTCCAAAAGCGTATATATCTTTTTCAAGCAAATAAAAAACGAACAATATCTTTAATATATAAAAATAATCCATTTATTTACGAAATATAAGGTTGACCTTGTTGGTGTATGGTGGTAGGATAGTAAAAATCAATTTTATACAGAAAAGGGGAATGAATGAAAAATGACTACTGCATGGGAAAGCAAATTCGCTAAAGAGGGATTAACATTCGATGACGTCTTACTATTGCCGGCACATTCAGAGGTGTTGCCAAATGAGGTAGATTTAGGCGTAGAGTTGGCGCCCAACTTGAAATTAAATATTCCAATCCTTTCAGCTTCAATGGATACTGTAACGGATGCAAGCATGGCCATCGCTATGGCACGCCAAGGTGGACTTGGTATTATTCATAAAAATATGACGATTGCCCAACAAGCGGATGAAGTCCGTAAGGTTAAACGTTCAGAGTCAGGTGTCATTTCAGACCCATTCTATCTATTCCCAGACTCACCAGTTCACGAAGCAGAATCCTTGATGGATCGATACCGTATTTCTGGTGTACCGATCATCGACAATGAAGCAGACCATAAATTAGTGGGTATCCTAACAAACCGTGATATCCGTTTCTTAGAAGACCATGACCAACCGATTGAAAATGTGATGACCAAAGACAACTTAGTTGTTGCACCACAAGGAACTTCTTTAGAAGAAGCGAGTCACATTTTATATGAAAATCGTATTGAAAAATTATTATTAGTTGATGACCAAGGTTGTTTAACAGGTTTAGTTACTATTAAAGATATTGAACGCGTTACAGACTATCCAAATTCTGCTAAAGACGCAAAAGGTCGTTTAATTGCGGGTGCTGCAGTTGGAGTTACTTCAGATACATTTGAGCGTGTGGCTGCTTTACTTGAAGCAGGTGCAGATGCGATTGTAATCGATACTGCACATGGTCACTCTGCAGGGGTTTTACGTAAAATTGCACAAATTCGCCAAGAGTTCCCAGAAGCTACTTTAATCGCTGGAAATGTAGCGACAGCTGAAGGTACACGTGCTTTATATGAAGCAGGTGTTGACGTGGTTAAAGTAGGGATTGGACCTGGATCAATTTGTACAACACGTGTGGTTGCTGGTGTTGGGGTACCACAAATTACAGCGGTGTATGACGCAGCTAGTGTAGCCAACGAATACGGCAAGACCATTATTGCGGATGGTGGGATCAAATTCTCAGGTGATATTGTCAAAGCTTTAGCGGCTGGTGGCCATGCAGTGATGTTAGGGTCAATGTTAGCGGGTACTGACGAAGCACCTGGGGAATTAGAAATCTTCCAAGGGCGTCAATTTAAAACTTACCGTGGTATGGGTTCATTAGGGGCTATGAAAAAAGGTTCTGCGGACCGTTACTTCCAAGGTGAAGTCAACGAAGCCAACAAATTAGTGCCTGAAGGCATCGAAGGACGCGTTGCTTATAAGGGTTCTGTTTCAGGTATTATCTTCCAATTACTTGGTGGTATTGAATCAGGTATGGGCTATTGCGGTGCTGCAACAGTTGAAGACTTACGTCAACATGCACAATTTATTCGCATGACAGGTGCTGGTTTAAT
>NZ_JBOEQF010000371.1:0-1923 GCF_050689315.1 Aerococcus sp. L_32 | reverse complement strand
TACTTATCAGCAGGTTCAGCATGTACAGCAGGATCACTTGAACCATCACGCGTGCTTGTGTCTATGTACGGGGCGGATTCGCCGCGAATCGCAGAAAGTTTACGACTTTCTTTTGGGGAACCAACTGAATTTTCAGATATTGATCAAATTTTAGATATTTTTGCTTCAATTAAATAGTTATTTTTAGCGGAGGGAACAGATTATGGCAATGACAGCAAGTGTCCAGTTGAAAGGGGCTAGTAAGAAATTTAAACTAGCCGATACAGTGAAGAAATATACCCTTAGAGACTACGGATTCCAAGAGGGTAAACAAGGGAACTTTGAATTCGAACGCGTAGTAACCGCATCATTTAATGATAGCCGCGAAGTTTTATTCAAAATGAAAGTGAATAGTGGCCTTGATGGTTTTTCTATGACTGTGACTAATTTGAACGGTATGCAAGTGGTGAATGTTTATAAAAACGATTCGATGGCACCACTGCAAGAAGCGGTTGAACGGTTACAAGCGGATATGGTCACTATGGGTATCCTTGAAGAAATTGTATAGACTATAGTAGATAAATATACTCGAAAAAAGTAAGCGTATTGCTTGCTTTTTTTGCTACAGCCTGTATAATCTGTACTTGTGATTTTATAATCTCTACTAACAACCTAATATACGACCTTCAATCGTAAAATTATGGCAGAAAGATGGTGATGTTGTGGTAGAAAATAATCCAAATAAAAATACCCGCGTGGTAGTCGGTATGAGTGGTGGCGTTGATTCCAGCGTAACAGCCTTATTACTGAAACAACAAGGGTATGATGTCATCGGTATCTTCATGAAGAACTGGGATGACACAGACGAAAATGGCTTCTGTACAGCAACGGAAGATTACAAAGACGTTGCCGCAGTAGCCGCGCAAATCGGTATTCCTTATTACTCGATTAACTTTGAAAAGGAATATTGGGACAAGGTATTCACTTATTTCCTAGATGAATACAAACGTGACCGGACGCCCAACCCGGACGTAATGTGTAATAAGGAAATTAAATTTAAGGCTTTCCTAGACTATGCATTAGAACTTGGGGCTGACTATGTGGCAACTGGCCACTACGCGCAAGTTGAACGCGACTCTAAAGGCAAAGTGCACATGTTACGTGGTTTAGATAATAACAAGGATCAAACATACTTCCTTAACCAATTATCACAAGATCAATTACAACGTGTCATGTTCCCATTAGGCCATTTAGAAAAACCAGAAGTACGTCGAATTGCTGAAGAAGCAGGCTTAGCAACTGCTAAGAAAAAAGACTCAACTGGTATTTGCTTTATTGGTGAAAAGAACTTTAAAGAATTTCTAGGAAACTTTCTACCTGCACAACCGGGTAAAATGATTGCTGAAGATGGGACTGTAATGGGTGACCATATGGGCTTGATGTACTATACAATCGGCCAACGTAAAGGGTTAGGCATCGGTGGCGGTGGCGAATCTGATCAACCATGGTTCGTTGTAGGGAAAGACCAAGCTAAAAACGTTTTATACGTTGGCCAAGGCTTCCACAACGATAAATTATATGCAGACTACTTAATGGCGAGTGACCTATCATTTGTCGATGACGAATTTACTGCAACTTCTTTTGATTGCACAGCGAAATTCCGTTACCGTCAAAAAGATACACAAGTCCATGTTGATATCAATGAAGATGGGACTGCGAAAATCACTTTTGCAGAACCAGTACGTGCAATCACCCCTGGACAAGCAGTTGTATTCTACGACGGTCCAGAATGTCTAGGTGGCGGTACAATTGATGCTGCTTTCAAAAATTCAGAAGTAGCAGAATTGCAATACGTTTAAACACTTCAATCAACTATTCAAACAATTCAAACTAACATAGAAGAGGCGTGATGTCATGGTCACGTCTTTTTTTATTATATTTCTA
>NZ_JBOEQF010000370.1:0-1930 GCF_050689315.1 Aerococcus sp. L_32 | reverse complement strand
TCAAGTGGCGCGCGTGTACTAACAAGGAGATGATGACATGGCAAAACTAATTGATGCCTTTGTTACACAGGTTATTGAAAATAGTGATTATACAATAGACGATCATTTTTATTTACGCAATCGAATCTTAGCATTAACTGGTGAAGCAGGTGCCAATCAAGAAACAACTAGAACCACCCTTATTTCCTTACGTGATGCCTTAGTAGATGTTGCTGTTGACAACGGAAAAGTAGGGGATTTAACAGAAGAGCGAGATACTTTAGGCGCTGCATTAATGGATTTTATCACGCCAGTCCCTAGTGTTTTAAATCAACACTTTTGGGATACCTATCAAATTTCTCCAGAACAGGCCATCCAGGAATTTTATGCGCTGAGTCAACGTAATGACTATATTAAAGTAGGGGCCATTGCTAAGAACATTGCGTATACAAGTCAAACGGCCTATGGACCAGTGGAAATTACCATTAACCTATCAAAACCTGAAAAAGATCCCAAGGCAATCGCCGCCGCCAAAAAAGCGCAATCTTCTAGTTATCCTCTTTGTCAGCTATGCATGGAAAATGAAGGGTACCAAGGACGAATCAACTATCCGGCGCGCGCTAACCACAGAATTATTCGTCTTCAATTAGGCGATGAGAAGTGGGGGTTCCAATATTCACCATATGCCTATTTCAATGAGCATAGTATTGTATTAAACACACAGCATGTCCCCATGGTCATTTCAAAACAAACATTTGAACAATTATTAGACATTGTAGCTATTTTTCCTGGATATTTTGCTGGATCTAATGCCGATTTGCCGATTGTAGGAGGTTCAATTCTAACGCATAATCATTATCAAACGGGACGTCATGATTTCCCTATGGCTAAGGCACCCTTTGAAAGTCAATTCACGTTTGAAGGTTACCCAAACATCCAAGCTGGGATTGTCAAATGGCCCATGTCTGTGATACGTCTACAAGGAAAAGAGCGCGGAGATTTGGTGACCCTGGCCGATAAAATCCGACTGGCTTGGCAAACATATGAAGATCCAAATCTAGATGTAATTGCATATACAGGGGACGAAGCTCATCATACAATTACACCTATCGCCCGCAAAAATGGGGACAAATTCGAACTAGATTTGGTTTTACGTGATAATCATACTTCATCACAATATCCAGATGGCGTTTATCATCCACATCAAGATGTGCAACATATTAAACAGGAAAATATCGGTTTAATTGAAGTAATGGGCTTAGCTATATTACCACCACGCTTAAAAGATGAAATCTCGGCAGTTGCTGACTATCTATTGGATAAAGAAAATAATATTGCAGCTTATCATTTAACATGGGCACAAGAATTAAAGCAAAATTATCACCATACTTTTACTCCAGATACAGTGCATACTATTTTAAAAGATGAAATTGCAAATGTTTTTGTACGCGTCTTAGAAGATGCTGGTGTGTATAAAGATACACCAGCAGGAAAAGATGGCTTTAATCGATTTATTCAATCGGTAGGTATCGTTTCTTAAACTTTTGATGCCCTCGTTTCTTGCTATTTGGAGACGGGGGTTTTCTTTTTCTCTAATGAAAATCAAATGCTATAATGGCATTAATGAAATTTAGAGGAGAGAACGTCTGATGCAAAAAGAAGTAATAAAGCTATATAATGATCGTGATGATGTGACCTTAACTAGCTACGTGATTGATCCAATCCGCACAAGTAAAGTGAATATTGAACGACCGGCCGTGATTATCTGTCCCGGTGGTTCATATATGTACTGTTCAGATAGAGAAGCTGAACCAGTGGCATTGGCATTTAATGCTATGGGCTTTCACGCATTTGTCTTGCGATATTCGGTCTATGGGCAAGGGAAAACAACTGCAGAAATCATTGCAGAAGGGCAATTTCCGGTTAAACCTGATGTTATTTTCCCCCATGC
>NZ_JBOEQF010000369.1:0-1936 GCF_050689315.1 Aerococcus sp. L_32 | reverse complement strand
GCCTGGTCAATGTCTTCAATATCCATTTCTAATTGTTCAATTTCACTCTCAATAACGGCCCAATCTTTCTTCTCTTGCCAAGACATTCGCTTAGCTTTTGGTGACTCTTCTGTCACTGACTCAGTAGCTTGGTTGTTTGGCTTACTTTGACTGGACACTTTTTGCGATTGACTGGATTGATTTTTTGCTTGTTTCATTGCGTCTCTATAGTCATGGTAGTTACCATAGAATAATTGTACTGTATTGTCCAAGCTGTCCACAATGATAAGCTTCTCAACCACCTTGTCTAGGAAATACCGATCATGGGAAACGGTAATCACAGCTCCTTGGAAGGTCTCTAGGTAGTCTTCTAAGACAGATAAGGTATCAATATCTAAATCGTTTGTCGGTTCGTCTAAAAGTAAGACATTGGGTCTAGTCATCAATATCTTCAATAGGTACAGTCGTTTTCTTTCCCCACCTGATAGCGTGCCAATTAACATGCCATGCGATTCACGGGGGAACAAGAATTGCTCTAGCATTTGCGCTGCAGATGCTTGGGTCCCATCATCATAAACGTACTCAGAAGCGATTTCCTGCACGTAGTTGATCACCCTTTTGTCTTCTGGTAGGTCAGTAGGGATTTGTTGGAAGTAGGCGATACGGACCGTTTCACCCGTTTTTACTTCACCTGAAAGTGGCGCTTGTATGCCAGCAATGGTGTTTAGGAAGGTCGTTTTACCAGCCCCATTATCCCCGATTATCCCGATACGCTCTTTATTCTGTAATAATAGATTGATATTGGTGATTAAGGGTTTATTTGGGTAACCTACCGTTAAGTTATCGAATTCAAGGACTTTATTACCCAACCGTTGAGTATCCAAATCCACTGTCAATTCGCTATCATCTGTTGTTTGGCTTACTTTTTCTTTCAAGTTTTCAAACCGATGAATGCGGGCTTGTTGTTTAGTGGTTCTAGCTTTAGCCCCTTTACGCATCCAAGCCAACTCACTCTTGTACAATTTCTTTTGTTTTGCCATGGTTGCTGCTTCAATTTCATGCTCAGACTGCAATTTTTCCAAATAAATTTGGTAATTACCCTCGTATTGCTTCAAGTCACCCCGGTCCAAAGCAAAGATATGTGTCGTGATTTGGTCTAAGAAGTACCGGTCATGGGTTACAACTAGGACTGATTTCTTATAATTGGCAATGTAGTTTTCTAACCATTCCACCATTTCAAAATCCAAGTGGTTGGTAGGCTCGTCCATCAGTAACAAATCCGGTTCTTCAATCAAAACTTTAGCCAAACCGACCCGTTTCCGTTGGCCCCCAGACAAGACGTTCACTTCTTGGGTTAGGTCATGAATACCTAATTTAGATAAGATCGTTTGGATTGTCGTATCCAAAGTCCAAGCGTTTTGCGCATTCATTTCTTGCTCAATCTGCTGAAATCTCTTTTGTAATTGGCTATTTTCTGGTTCTAATTGCAAGTCTAAGGTAATTTCTTCATACCGACCAACTAATTGGACGATAGGACTTTCAGAGTGATAAACAGCCTCAAAAATCGTTTGGCTTTCATCTAGCTCTGGATCTTGAGTGACAATGCCCACTGTAAAATCTTTTGGATGTTCGATCTGCCCTTGATCTAGGCTAGATTTCCCCGCAATAATATTTAATAAGGTGGTCTTACCTGAACCATTGGCCCCAACCAAACCAACGTGTTGCCCTTCTCTAATTAAAAAGGAAACATCATTTAATAGTTGTTTCATGCCATATGTTTTTGACCAATTTAACGCTTTATAATCTTTCATATATAACCTAGTCCTCTCCGTTCATTCTGTTTTATTTTACCATATAACAGAGGCTATTCAGAATGCTTTAGCAATTCTTATCTTTAAGGCTGACAAATAATGACTATCATTTTCCAAAATTGCAATAATCCGGTATAATAAACCAA
>NZ_JBOEQF010000368.1:0-1944 GCF_050689315.1 Aerococcus sp. L_32 | reverse complement strand
TGGCTTATACAGTGTAGCGAAAGCCTTGGGTATTTCTGTTTCAGAAGCCCGGGCCTTAAATGGTGGTTCTGACTTAATTCACCCAGGTAAAGTATTTACTGCAGGTTCATCTAGTCAAGCGTCTTCAAGTTCAGCTCCGTCAACTTCAAGTGTTTCAACTAGCCAATCATCTGCGTCAACATCAGGTAACTCTTACACAGTTAAATCTGGTGACGGTATTTACACTGTAGCGCGTGCCTTAGGTATTTCATTAGCGGAAGCCCGTGCCTTAAACGGCGGTTCTGACTTAATTCACCCAGGTAAAGTATTTACAACTGGTGGATCTAGCCAAGCTTCATCTAGTCAAGCGACTTCAAGTTCAGCTACGTCAACTTCAAGTGCTTCAACTAGCCAATCATCTGCGTCAACATCAGGTAACTCTTACACAGTTAAATCTGGTGACGGTATTTACTCTGTAGCGCGTGCCTTAGGTATTTCATTAGCGGAAGCCCGTGCCTTAAACGGTGGTTCTGACTTAATTCACCCAGGTAAAGTATTTACAGCTGGTGGATCTAGCCAAGCTTCATCTAGTCAAGCGTCTTCAAGTGCGACAACAAGTTCATCTAGTCAAGCTAGCACAAGTTCGTCTACATCAACTTCATCTTCTTCAGCTACTTCAAGCGCGAAGACACATACAGTTAAATCTGGTGAAACTTTATACCGTATCGCTAAAAACAACGGTCTAAGCTTAGATGAGTTAATGACATTGAACGGCTTATCAAACTACAACTTGTACATTGGCCAAGTCTTAAAACTAAACTAATTTGATCAAATTATGACACCTCAGCTTGTTTAGCTCCCCCTTTACAAGCTGAGGTGTTTTTTAGATAAAATTAGAATCGAATTAGAATTTTATTGACAAGATTAAAAAAAATTGCTAAAGTTGCATTATCAGATAGCGAGAGGAGGACTACAGCCATGAAATCATTACTAAGTACAACATTCTATAACTTTTTCAACTTTTACTTTTACTTTTACGGTTTTGGTAAAGGTGATTTTGTTGTACTTAAAAAAGGATATGGCTTTAGTTCTTAAACAACTAGCATAGGCGCTAGTTACACAAGAAAGTCCTTTACAACAAAAATCACTCAAGGGTGGTTTTGTTGTAAAGGGCTTTTTTCTTGCTTAAATACCAACCTTGGAAAATGACTATTGATACTGCGTTTTAAAAAAGGAGAAAATAAAATGAATACACAAGTAATGACTGCAGAAACCGAAGAAACGATTTTAGCCAATATTAAAGAGCCATACAAACGAGCGAGCTTATCATACAAGTCGACGCCGTCTGTTGTACAGGTAGGCAATATCCAAATTGGTGATGGTCATTTTGCCATGATCGGTGGCCCATGTTCAATCGAGGGCTTGGATAAATTAGACGAAGTGGCTGCAACGGTGAAAGATTCAGGTGCCAATATGTTACGCGGTGGGGCGTTCAAACCACGTACATCTCCATACGCATTCCAAGGTTTAGGGCAAGAAGGTTTAGACATGTTAGAGGCTGTTGGTAAGAAATACGACTTACCAGTGGTGACAGAGGTGATGGCTGTTGAACAAGTGCATTTATTCGATGGGATCGATATGTACCAAGTGGGTGCACGAAACATGCAGAACTTCGACTTATTAAAAGCAATTGGTCAAACGACAAAACCAGTCTTGTTAAAACGCGGTATGGCTGCTTCAATCGAAGACTTATTAATGGCGGCTGAATACATATTAGCCCAAGGTAATCCGAATGTGATCTTATGTGAACGTGGTATTCGTACTTACGAAACAAGTACGCGAAACACTTTAGATTTATCAGCAATTCCTGTTTTACGTTCAAAAACGCACTTACCAATTGTGGTTGACCCGAGTCATGCTGTAGGGAAACGTGAGTGGGTTGAATCAATGGCTATGGCTGCGGTG
>NZ_JBOEQF010000367.1:0-1956 GCF_050689315.1 Aerococcus sp. L_32 | reverse complement strand
GTCGAATTATTAGGCGCCCACGCTGGTGTACCAGTTTGGAACGGCTTGACCGATACCTGGCATCCAACCCAAATGATTGCGGACTTTATGACTATCAAAGAGATTTTTGGTTGTTTAAAAGGGCACCACTTAGTCTATCTAGGTGATGGTCGTAACAATATGGCCAACTCTTTAATGATTGCAGGTGCCAAGTTGGGCGTTGACATTACCATTGCGACTAGCCCACAATTACAACCTGAACAAGATATTCTTGAAACCGCGCAAGACATCGCCAAAGTAACAAATACCAAAATCACCGTAACAAATAACCCAGTTCAAGCCGTGAAAACGGCCAACATTATATACACAGATGTCTGGGTGTCAATGGGTGAGGAAGCGACCTTTGAAGACCGGATCAAGCAATTAATGCCATTCCAAGTCAACAAACAATTGATAGACCAAGTTGAGACAGCGAATTACATTTTCCTACATTGCCTACCTGCCTTCCATGACGCAGAAACCACTTACGGCCAGCAAGTCTTAGACCAATACGGCTACCAAGAAATGGAAGTGACAGATGAAGTCTTCCAGGCCGATTACGCCAAGCAATTCTTACAAGCAGAAAATCGCTTGCACTCAATTAAAGCCATCATGGCAGCTACAAACGGCAACTTATTCTGGCCAAACAATAATGACAAAGGAGGCGATTAGGTGATTAAAGTAGGGATTATCGGGGCAACTGGCTATACAGGTGAAGAATTAATCCGCTTGTTGGTGACCCGACCAGATATTGAATTAACCACTTTAACTTCGAGAAATGAGGTGGGAACTAAGGTTCAGGACTATTATCCTCATTTCAAGGGCTTAATCGACCAATCCTTCGTGGCTTATGATCCGAACCAAATTTTCGACCAAGTGGATGTCTTATTCTTGTGCTTGCCGCACGGGGTATCCATGGAAATCGCGAAAGCAGCCCATGCGCATGACGTGAAGGTGATTGATTTGGGGGCGGACTTTAGACTGAAGAATAGCCAAGTCTACCAAGAATATTATGGCATTCCACAAACAGAACCTGATTTACTTGAACAAGCGGTTTACGGTTTGCCTGAACTTTACGCAGCCGACATTCAAAAGGCAGATTTAATCGCCAATCCTGGATGCTTTGTGACCTGCAGTTTGCTCGCCTTATTGCCAGTAATCGACCAAGATTTCATTCGAACCGATTCAGTAATTATTGACGCCAAAACAGGTGTCTCTGGGGCAGGCCGGTCTGCCAAGGTAGCCAACTTACTAACTGAGTTAGCTAACAACTTTTACGCTTACAACCCTATGGCTCACCGCCATATTCCTGAAATTGAGCAAACTTTAAATAATGTCGCCAACAATCAAGTCACTGTTCAATTCACCCCACATTTGTTACCAACCGAACGGGGCATTCATGCCACAATCTATGTGGACTTAACTAAAGACATTAATGAAGACCAAGTCCGTCAAATCTATCAAAATTATTACCAAGACAAATACTTTATTCACATCCTAGGCCAAGACCAATTGCCACAAATTAAAGCGGTTCGGGCCAGCAATTTTGCCCAAATCCAAGTCAAAGTCGATCAAAGAACCAACCGGTTAGTGATTTTTGCCGTCATAGACAACCTAGTAAAAGGTGCAGCTGGGCAAGCCATCCAAAATATGAATCTAATGTTTGGCCTAGACCAAACGACTGGGCTTACCCAAGCCCCAATCTTCCCATAACCACTGATGAAAGGAGTTTGAATACATGTCACAAAGTCAATTACCGACCTCAATAAGTAGTGAAAATGCTGAAATACATTCTTTAACTAGTCAGGCCATTTCTGGAGGCCTTTGCGCCATTGAAAATGTCTGGGTGTCTGGTGTCCATTCTGGTTTCAAACACCGCAACAAAGATTTAGCCCTGATTTATTTTCCAAAAGGGGCCACTATGGCAGGGGTATTTAC
>NZ_JBOEQF010000366.1:0-1956 GCF_050689315.1 Aerococcus sp. L_32 | reverse complement strand
GAATTATACGCCATTATATTTATAAAGTCAATTATCCTAAGGTAAATTTGTTGAGAATTGTATTATTCACAAGTGAATATGTCTTAAGTGTACATAAGGGAAAATATCCGCCTTTTTTACCAGACAAAGGCTAGCCAAATTAGCTGCGATTTTACCTACGAAAAAAGGAGCTAGAAATGGTCTCTAGCTCCTTTTCCGATAGATTTATCTTACTGGCATTCACTACAAAGTCCTTGTAATTCAATGGTATGGTTTACAATTTCACAACCTGGTAATTGGTCAGCAAAGAATGTCATGTGGCAAGAATTGATTGGAATCGTCTTGCCACAATTTGTACAGATAAAATGATGGTGGTGTCCTAAATGTGGATCACAATGCTTTCTAAAGACCATCTCCCCGTTGACTTCAGAGGTTTCAAGGAAGTGGTGGTCTTCGAATAATTTTAGGTTCCGGTAAATGGTATCGAATGAGATACCTGGATATAAGTTTTCTAATCGTTGCTGCACTTCTTTGGCGCTCAGGAAATATGCCCCTTCTTCATCAAAGACGTTTAACATGTCAGCACGTTTCTTGGTATATTTAAAACCAGCTTCGTGTAGGACTTGCATGGACTCATCTACAAAATTCATAGTTATCACTCCAGTTCCTACCTATTCTAACACGGATTGATTACGATTTGAAGCCATAATCATTGGGCTGTGTTGTATCAAATTGACGGATTTGCGACTCAATATGCGCACGGTTTTCTTCCAAGAATGGCGGTAATGATAATGATTCACCTAACGTTTCATATGGTTCATCACCCATAAAACCTGGTCCATCAGTTGAGATTTCAATCAAGATGTCACCGATACGTGCGTATAGGGCTTCAAAGAAGAAACGATCGACTAAACCTGAACTCGGTAGACCGATTTGTTGATACTTGTTGACCCAATGTTGGATGGCATCGTGGTCAGCGACACGAAATGATACATGGTGAACTTCACCGTATCCTTGTAATCCAGGTGGTGTCACTAAGTCTTTACGTAAGATAACTTGACCACCGTTACCGCCCTCGCCCACTTCATATAAGGCTTCTTGGCCATCGTCTGACAATTGTTTCATGCCATAGATTTGTTCGAGAATTTTCCCAAAGTCTTCATAGTAAGATACTGAAATTTCGATTGGTCCTAATCCGTAAATCGCTTTGTTTTCTGGCACTGGTCCATTTTTCCAAGGTTTACCAGGTGCAACACCCTCGTTTTTTTCATCTGAGAAGATTTGTAGGCGTTGACCGTCAAAGTCTTCAAAGCGTAAAACTTTCTTTCCGTAAACTTCTTTAATTTCTTCAGTCTTCACATCAAATGATTTCAACCGTTCTTCGTAGTAAGCTAAGGCTGCATCATTTGGTACACGTAAGCCGATACGAGAAATTGAGTTTGTTCCATAGTAACCACTTGGCACGCCCGGAAAGTCAAAGAATGTTAAATCTGTACCCGCGTTTCCTTCATCATCTGAGAAGAAGGTATGGTAGGTGTGAATGTCATCTTGGTTAACTGTTTTCTTAACCAATCGCATGCCCAAAACACCTGCATAAAATTGATAATTCTTTTCCGCACTTGAAGTAATAGCAGTTACGTGGTGAATACCTAATAAATCTGTTGACATGATTATTGCTCCCTTTTAATAAAATATCTTTTAAGTTTTTATATTTCGAATTCGTATTAATAATATACCATATTTTTGTTTCGAATTCAAATTGTTTTATCTTCGATTTTTCTGTCATATTATATATGGTAGAATAAGCTTAATATATAGATTATTGGAGGCAAAAAGATGAGCCAAGTCACACCACAAAAGCCAAAGTATTTCCTGATTTCTGATGCAGTTGGATCGCTAGTGAATGATATTTTCCAAAGCGTGTCCGTTCAATTTCCATCCGTTGAATTTGATATCACTAATTACCCTTTCATACAG
>NZ_JBOEQF010000365.1:0-1957 GCF_050689315.1 Aerococcus sp. L_32 | reverse complement strand
AAATTATACGCCATTATATTTATAAAGTCAATTATCCCAAGGTAAATTTGTTGAAAATTCTGTAGTTCAAAAGTGATCATGTCTTGGCTAATAATAAGGGAAAATCGCCTCGGTCATTTACAGGTAAATGCTAGCCCAATTAGCCGCGATTTTAACTACGAAAAAAAAGCTAGATATGCGTCTCTAGCCCCTTTTCAAGAAATTTTTACCTTAGTGACATTCTCTACAAAGTCCTTGTAATTCAATGGTATGGCTGACGATTTCACAGCCTGGTAATTGATCGGCAAAGAATGTCATGGGGCAAGAATTGATTGGAATCGTCTTGCCACAATTTGTGCAGATAAAATGATGATGGTGTCCTAAATGTGGATCACAGTGTTTTCTAAAAACCATCTCCCCGTTGACTTCAGAGGTTTCAAGGAAGTGGTGGTCTTCGAATAATTTTAAGTTACGGTAAATGGTATCAAATGAGATACCCGGATATAAGTTTTCTAATCGTTGCTGCACTTCTTTGGCGCTCAGGAAATAGGCCCCTTCTTCGTCAAAGACGTTTAACATGTCAGCACGTTTTTTGGTGTATTTAAAACCAGCTTCGTGTAGGACTTGCATGGACTCATCTACAAAATTCATAGTTATCACTCCAGTTCCTACTTATTCTAACACGGATTGATTACGATTTGAAGCCATAATCATTGGGCTGTGTTGTGTCGAAATGACGGATTTGCGACTCAATATGCGCACGATTTTCTTCTAAGAATGGTGGTAGAGATAATGACTCTCCCAATGTTTCGTACGGTTCGTCACCCATGAAACCTGGTCCATCAGTCGAGATTTCGATCAAGATGTCACCGATACGTGCATATAAGGCTTCAAAGAAGAAACGATCGACTAAACATGAACTTGGTAAACCGATTTGTTGATACTTGTCGACCCAATGTTGGATGGCATCGTGGTCAGCTACACGGAATGACACATGATGTACTTCACCATATCCTTGTAATCCTGGTGGAGTTACTAAGTCTTTTCGTAGGATGACTTGACCCCCGTTACCGCCCTCGCCTACTTCATATAAGGCTTCTTGGCCGTCGTCTGACAATTGTTTCATGCCATAGATTTGTTCAAGAATTTTACCAAAGTCTTCATAGTAAGATACTGAAATTTCGATTGGTCCTAAACCATAGATGGCTTTATCTTTAGGGACTGGACCATTTTTCCAAGGTTTACCAGGCGCAACACCCTCGTTGTTTTCATCTGAGAAGATTTGAAGGCGTTGACCGTCAAAGTCTTCAAAGCGTAAAACTTTCTTTCCGTAAACTTCTTTAATTTCTTCAGTCTTCACATCAAATGATTTCAACCGTTCTTCGTAGTAAGATAATGCTGCATCATTTGGTACACGCAAGCCAATACGAGAAATTGAATTTGTCCCATAGTAACCACTTGGCACGCTTGGGAAGTCAAAAAATGTTAAATCTGTCCCCGCGTTCCCTTCGTCATCTGAGAAAAAAGTATGGTAAGTATGAATGTCATCTTGGTTAACTGTTTTCTTAACCAAACGCATGCCCAAAACACCTGCATAAAATTGATAGTTCTTTTCGGCGCTTGAGGTAATAGCCGTTACATGGTGAATACCTAATAAATCTGTTGTCATAATTGACGCTCCCTTTTAATAAAATATCTTTTAAGTTTTTATATTTCGAATTAGTATTATAATTATAGCACATTTATATTTCGAATTCAAATTATTATGTTCTAGGGAATTATCCCGTCCTATATATGGTAGAATAAACTTAATATATTGATTATTGGAGGCAAAAAGATGAGCCAAGACACACCACAAAAGCCAAAATATTTCCTGATTTCGGATGCAGTTGGGTCGCTAGTGAATGATATTTTCCAAAGCGTGTCCGTTCAATTTCCATCCGTTGAATTTGATATCACTAATTACCCTTTCATACAA
>NZ_JBOEQF010000364.1:0-1963 GCF_050689315.1 Aerococcus sp. L_32 | reverse complement strand
CCGCTTATGGTATACTATTCATGAAAATAAGGGAGGCCGGCATGAAAAAAGACTATTTTAAACCAACCTGGATGATAGAACGTATCTATCAATTGACACCTGATCAATTAGCCAAACATAATATCAAAGGCGTGATCACCGACCTAGATAACACCTTGATTGCATGGGATAACCCGGATGGGACACCGGAGCTGCGCGCTTGGTTACAAACCATGGAAGAAGCGGGGATACCTGTTGTCATCTTATCCAATAACCATCACGGCCGTGTGAAACGTGTTGCTGACCAGCTAGGGGTACTCTTTACCTCAGATGCTAAAAAACCTTCTCGTAGAGGATTTAGACGGGCCATTGACATGCTTGGTGTCAGCCAGGATGAAGTAGTCATTGTTGGTGACCAACTTTTAACCGATGTTTTTGGTGGTAACCGCCTAGGCATTCGCAGTATCTTGGTCATGCCATTAGTTGAAACAGACTTGGTATGGACCCTATTAAACCGTAAAATTGAAAAATTCTTATTCAAGAGAATTGAAAAGAAACATCCCGACTTGAAGTGGAGGAATAATATTGTCTAACGAAGAAACACTATATTGCGTTGGTTGTGGTGCTGAAATTCAGACTGACCAACCAGACAAACGCGGGTACACCCCGCAATCTGCCTACCAAAAAGGTATCGAATCAGGATTATTATACTGCCAACGTTGTTTTAAATTGCGTCATTATAATACCCTTGAGAAAGTATCGACATCTGCAGATGAATTTTTAGCCATCTTAAACACCCTTAGTGAAAAAGATGCCCTTATTGTTAACGTGATCGACATCTTTGACGTAGCAGGCTCTTTAATTAACGGCTTGAACCGTTTTGCAGGGTCTAACCCCATCCTAATGGTTGCCAACAAGATGGACGCCATTCCAAAGGCAGTGAAACACAGCCGGATTGAAAATTGGTTGCGTAAATACTTGAAAGATAATGGGATTAAAATCGATGATTTAATCCTTACCTCAGCTAAAAAGCGGGCTAATATTGATGATTTATTAGCGAAAATCGATGAAATGCGTGATGGCCGTGATGTTTATGTGATTGGTATGGCTAATGTTGGTAAATCTTCATTGATTAACCGTATTCTTCAAGCCACAGGTGTTGAAGCGGATGTCATTACAACTAGTCAGTTCCCAGGAACGACTTTAGATTTAATCGATATTCCTTTTGACGATGCAAATGGTAATGAAGCTAGCTTAATTGATACACCAGGAATCATTAACCCAGGCCAGATGACCTCTATTTTAGAAGGAAAAGAATTGGTGGATGCTTTACCGAATAAAGAAATCAAACCTGTGACTTTTCAACTGAATCCAGAACAAACATTGTTCTTTGGTGGCTTAGCCCGTCTTGATTTTATTGCTGGTGAACGGACGTCCTTCACGGTTTATATGTCTGGTCAGATAAAACCTCACCGTCGTAAATTAGAGGGTTCAGACGAATTTTACCAAGAACATCTTGGTGGGATTTTACAACCGCCTTACCCAGAAAATGAGGCCAATTTCCCGGGACTAGTCCGCAAAGAATTCTCAATCAAAACACCAACTGATATCGTATTTCCAGGTTTAGGCTGGGTTTCAGTAAGTGACCCAGTTCAAATTGCGGCTTACGTGCCAAAGGGTGTTGATATTATTACCAGAGAAAAATTAATCTAGATTTTGTCGCTTTAAAAGTCGCATAGCATATCAGCTAGAGCAAAATCGGATTTGAGCCTGCAGAAATGGAAGGTAGGCTCTCGCACCTTGTTATGAAAGGAGACTATTCATTTTGAATAACAAACAAAAGAAATTTTTACGTAAAGAAGCCCATCATTTGAACCCCGTAGCCAACATTGGTAAAAACGGTTTATCAGAAGAATTTATGGTGCAAATTGATGAAGTCCTAGAAAAACGTGAGTTGATCAAGGTACATTTATTACAAAATACA
>NZ_JBOEQF010000363.1:0-1967 GCF_050689315.1 Aerococcus sp. L_32 | reverse complement strand
TTATTTGAATGCTCTATTCAATTTTAAAAAGGCGCGTACTGACATGACTTTCTTTCATTTCCAAAAAGATAAATGAAGTCGTGGATTCACTTAGATGGAATAGCCTCTACATATTATTTTTGCATCGCTGGATATCAGTAAAGTATCACTGAACCATTAAGCCCTCTATATGTATAGAGGAAAAAATAGATTTGCCCATCATAGATAAATGTAGCTCGTTCTTCCTCAAAGGTAAGCTTTTATCAAGATAAATAAAAAGGCCATTGTGTTGAATCAACATGTAGTTGTTATTTTGAGGGTTTTTATATGAAATATCCACATCTACTGCACCCACGCAACAAGTGCGAGTTGCTCTAAGTGAAACAGTGGTTCTGTTGCAAAGTTTCAATACTAAGTATAAAAGTCCCATTCTGATACTTTGACTATGCTGGTATACCCATCAAAACTTTAATTTCAGTAGATACCGAAAAGCCGAAGAGCGTTCCATTTCTTCGGTTCTTTTTGTATATGCCTCTCAATGCTTCTATGCCCTTAATCGTAGTTGATGCAGTACGAAGACTTTGATAAAGTTTATTTCGACGTTTAACAGGTCTATGATCTTGCTCAATTAAGTTATTGAGATACTTGACTGTCCGGTGCTCAGTTTCGCTGTATAGCCCCTGCTTTTGTAACTTCCTAAAAGCACTAGCAATTGATGGTGCTTTATCTGTCACGATAACTTTCGGTTCCCCAAACTGCTTGTATAGTCGTTTAAAGAAAGCATAAGCAGACTGAGTATTTCTCTTTCGTCTTAGCCAAATATCCAGTGTCATGCCTTCTGAGTCGATTGCACGATAGAGATAATGCCACTTCCCTTTAATTTTAATATAAGTTTCGTCCATTTTCCACGAATAAAAGGACTGTCTATTTTTCTTTTTCCAGATTTGATAGATCAGCTTACCATATTCTTGAACCCAACGGTAAATTGTTGTGTGAGAAACGTTAATGCCACGATCATATAACATCTCTTGAACATCACGATAACTCAAATTATAGCGAAGATAATACCCAACAGAGATAATAATCACGTCTTTTTGGAATTGTTTGCCCTTAAAATGATTCATCTGTTGTCCTCGCATTCTTTTTTATTACATTTTACAATAAATCAGGTGTTATGGGGAACTTTGCAACAGAACCGCTGTCAGCATAAGATTGGCTAAAGGGAGACCAAAGTATAAAAAGAATAAGGTCACGAGTACTGGCACACCTCTGAAAAAAGAAACATAGAACCGAGCGAGGATTCTAAGTAGCCTTGATCTTGAGATTCGCATAAGGGCAAGGATTGTTCCTCCGATAAGACTCAGGATGAAACTTAACAGTGAGATAGCAATCGTATAACTAAGCCCTTCGAGTACAAAAGGGATACTTTCAAGCGTAAGTTGGGGATTAAAAATATAATCCCATCTGATATCTGATAAAATAATTTTAGTCACTGATCCTCTCCTTTGAAAAAATATAAATATAAATAATAACCTGAATAATTCATACTTTTCGTTGAAACATGTGCCAACTGCCTAACGGCAGCTTAAATTTACTTTTTCATTTTCACCTGTTAAGTGATGAAAAAAGAACCCCATTCTGATATGGTAAAGGTGTCTAAACTAACCATAAGAAAGGAGTTCTCTTCATGATTAGCTTACACAAAAACCAGGTAAAATTCAATTCAAACATCATCATTTCGCATACAGGTGGTCGCTTATCGAGTGATTCGGGTTTAGTCTTATTTATTCTTAAGATATTTTTACTTTCTCTGCAGGTGCTGATACTTCTTTTTATTCTTTTCGACCTTTCAACTTATACTTCATTAATCTCATACCATTGAAAATTACCACCAAGATACTACCTTCATGAACCAACATTCCGATAGACATATTCATCCATTCGCTGAAGAAGACGCTGGTCAACAAGACCAACACTACGCCAATTGA
>NZ_JBOEQF010000362.1:0-1970 GCF_050689315.1 Aerococcus sp. L_32 | reverse complement strand
GGCCACCTTACTATCATTTGTCATTGGGGCAGGTGCTGGACTAATCACTGGTTTATTGCATACGAAATTGAAAGTGCCAGCTTTGATTGCATCTATTATCACCATGACTGGTTTGTACTCTATTAACCTACGTATTTTAGGCCAAGCCAACTTACCATTATTAAGTCAAAATACCTTGGTCACTCAAATGCGTCAATTGATTGAAGACAAGACTTTAGCAGTTATCGTCATTGGTTTAATCGTTGTTGTAGCCATCGTGGCCTTACTGAAATGGTTTTTTGATACGCAAATTGGGTTAGCCATTCGTGCCACAGGTGATAACTACATGATGAGTGAAGCCAACGGAATCAATACAGACTGGACCAAGATTATCGGCTTCATGGTAGCCAACGGATTAGTTGGTTTATCAGGTGGTTTATTAGCGCAAAACAACGGCTATGCAGATGTCAACATGGGTGTTGGGGCAATGGTTATCGGTTTAGCCTCAGTAGTCATTGGTGAAGCCATCGGGAAAAACATCACCTTTGTTAAACGTTTATTAGCGATTGTATTAGGGTCAATCATTTACCGGTTACTATTACTATTGGTATTAGAATTAAACTTCAATCCAAACGATGTACGTCTATTCTCAGCCTTAATCCTAGCCGTAGCGCTTGGGGTACCAGCTGTTCGTCAACACGGTAAAAAAGTTGTGAAAAATTCAATCACAAGTAAAGAAGCGTAGAAAGGAGATTGACCAATGACTAGCGTATTAACATTACAAAACGTACATAAAACATTTGAAGCTAAAACACCAAACGAAAACCACGTATTAAAAGGGATCGACCTAAAGGTAGAAAAAGGGGATTTCATCACCATTATTGGGGGGAACGGGGCCGGAAAATCGACTTTCCTAAATGCCATTGCCGGTTCGCTATTGGTAGACCAAGGGACTATTAAAATTGAAGATAAAGACGTGACTAACCTAACTGCCAACAAACGTGCAGGCCTAGTATCACGCGTATTCCAAGACACACGGATGGGCACTGCTAGCCGCTTAACTATCGAAGAAAACATGGCTATTGCAGACCGTCGCGGACACTCATTTGGATTTGGACGAGGGGTCAACAACAAGCAACGTGAACAATTTAAAGAAGCCTTGAAACTATTAGACTTAGGCTTGGAGAATAGATTAACTGCTGAAGTTGGCTTGCTTTCTGGTGGACAACGTCAAGCATTAACATTATTGATGGCGACTTTGAAAAAGCCAAAAGTCTTATTACTAGATGAGCATACAGCAGCCTTAGACCCTAAAACATCGGACATGGTTTTAAAATTAACAGAAGAAGTGATCCAACGAGACCAGTTAACAGCCTTGATGATTACGCATGATATGGAGCAAGCCATCCAAATGGGTAACCGCTTGTTGATGATGGACAATGGCCGCATCTTGATTGATATCTCTGGTGAAGAGAAGAAACAATTAACCGTACAACAATTATTAGACATGTTCAAAAAACAATCAGGCCGCGCATTAAACGATGACGCTTTAATACTAGGCTGAGTGCGAGACCGTTCAGCTCAATAACGATGGCAGTCTAAGGCAGGACTACACGCAGTGTGGTACAACTTAGGATAAAGCGGACTTGAACTGACCTAGCGAACTCGACTTGATTGAATCCATGCAATTGTAGTTTAGTAAGTCTTCGGCTATCAGAATATAAAATGACCTTTCATAAATGATGCTAATGATTCAAAATCATTATTATTAATAAGATACACTAGCTCACCAAGATATGAGGATGCCCGCATCATGAATAATATCGTCTTCCTTTAGACGCAAAAAGACCGCCAGGGTTTTCCTAGCGGTCTTTTGATTTCTAAATTAGGCTTCTACGGTTAGTTCTTCACCGATTGCTGCTAAATGTGCAACGATTTCTTCGTGGGACCAACCTTTAGCTTGTACGTAACGGTTGCGTGGGTGAACACGA
>NZ_JBOEQF010000361.1:0-1974 GCF_050689315.1 Aerococcus sp. L_32 | reverse complement strand
AGTCCAGAGTCAAGTTGTTTAGCTTAAATTCTTTTTGCAAAAAATGTAACTTGTTCTAAAAGCTTGATGTATGGGAATTTCCAAATCTATCAAAATTTCATGAGGATTTAGAAATGCAAATTTGGTACTTCGTTCAATATTAATGATCGAAACGACCAAGTTCAAATTCTACCAAAAATAAAAGCCTTTGTCACTTGTAACTTGAAAACAAGGGGGACAATTGTATAATGAATCAAATGCTATCAAGAAATGTGGGAGGTAATATATATGAAGAAAATAGCGTTGGGACTAGTGGCAGCAGCAATGCTTGCGGCTTGCGGTGATTCGGGCGAAAGTACAGAAAAGATATTGAATATCCAATCCACGGATGAAATTCAATCAGCTGATACGGCCTTTGCAGCATCGAATATTGCGACCATCACAGCCAATATGAACTTTTATAACGGTTTGTACACGTATGATTTGGACAACCAATTAATTGCGGCTGATGCAGACGATATGCCGACAGTTTCCGAAGACGGAACTGTCTACACCATCCAGTTGAAGGAGGCAGCGACTTGGTCAAACGGCGACCCTGTAACCGCAGATGATTACGTCTATGCATGGCAACGAATGGTTGATCCTGACTTGGGTGCACCCTATGCCTATATGTTTGACGGTACAATCAACAATGCCACAGAAATCATGGCTGGCGAATTAGATACCAGTGAATTAGGTGTTCGGGCAGTGGATGATAAAACTTTGGAAATCACCTTAGAAAATCCAACAGCTTACTTTAAAGATCTTTTGACCGTACCTGCTTACTACCCTCAAAATCGAGAGGCAGTTGAAGCAGCGGGTGACCAATACGGGTCTACCAGTGACTCTGCTGTCTATAACGGACCATTTGTTTTGACTGAATGGGATGCAGCGACTGGAAACACTTGGACTTTTGCAAAAAATGACCACTACTGGGATGCTGACAATGTGAATTTAGATACGGTTAATTTCCAATACCTACCTGAAACAGCAACCGCACTAAATTTATACGATTCTGGCCAATTAGATGTCATCGAATTAACTGGTAACTTTGCGGTCCAAAATCAAAATAATGAAGACTACAAAACTTATCCAATCCCGCGGACGAATTATATCGAAGTTAACCACGAAACACCGGGATTAGATAACTTGAATATCCGCCGTGCCCTCTACCAAGCCATCGACCGGAAAGCTTTTGTAAATAATATTCTACAAAACGGTTCAATTGCTACCAACGGCTTTGTATCACGTGAAGTGGCTTGGAACCCTGAAACTGAAGCTGATTTTAGAGACGATGCGACGATTGAAACAGATTACGATTTAGAAGTTGCCCAAGAAAGTTGGGAAAATGGTTTGGCGGATGCTAACCTAGAAGGATTATCTTTAGAGATGGTTGCGGCCGATGACGAGGAAAGTCAAATTTTTGCGGAGTATATTCAATCGCAATTAACAGAAAACCTACCGGGTATTGAAGTTACCATAAAGACTATGCCGTCATCTGCTCGATTTGCAGCCTTATCTGATGGAGACTATGACTTAGGCGTCACTTTCTGGCAAGCTGATTTTGGGGACCCAATAAACTATTTAGAACGTTTTGATTCTACTATTACCCGGGGGAACTACCAATACGAACAATTAGATAAATTGGTGGCCCAAAGCCGCGCGCAAGCCCTTGACCCAAGTGGTAGATGGGAAACGCTGATTGCGCTTGAAAAAGCTGGTTTAGATGACTATGCTGTTCAAATTCCAGTGTATCAGTCCTATCAAGCAATTTTAGAAAATCCACAAGTATCTGATATCAACCGACCAGGTCAATCTTATATCAACTATAGATGGGCCGATATTCAGACAGCGGAGTAGGGTAATGACAGATAATCTAACAACTAGCCAGTACTTTCAAAATTCCGTGTAAAAATGTTTATCATTTTGTCATAAAAAAACTTTTCTTCTTTGGTG
>NZ_JBOEQF010000360.1:0-1974 GCF_050689315.1 Aerococcus sp. L_32 | reverse complement strand
GGTCCTGAGTCAAGTTGTTTAGCCCAAAATCTTTTTGCAAAAAATGTAACTCGTTCTAAAAGCTTGATGTATGGGAATTTCCAAATCTATCAAAATTTAATGAGTTTTTAGAAGTGCAAATTTGGTACTTCATTCATTATTAATGATCGAAATAACCAAGTTTAAATTCTACCAAAAATAAAATCCCTTGTCACTTGTAACTTGAAAACAAGGGGGACAATTGTATAATGAATCAAATGCTATCAAGAAATGTGGGAGGTAATATATATGAAGAAAATAGCGTTGGGACTAGTGGCAGCGGTAGTGCTTGCGGCTTGTGGCACCAAAGAGGAAGCTACAGAAAAGGTCTTGAATATTCAATCCACGGATGAAATTCAATCAGCTGATACGGCCTTTGCGGCATCGAATATTGCAACAATCACAGCCAATATGAACTTTTATAACGGTTTGTACACTTATGATTTGGACAACCAATTAATTGCGGCGGATGCAGACGACATGCCGACAGTTTCTGAGGATGGGACTGTTTACACCATTAAATTGAAGGAAACAGCGACCTGGTCAAACGGTGATCCCGTGACAGCCAACGATTACGTCTATGCATGGCGACGAATGGTGGATCCTGACTTAGGTGCGCCGTATGCTTATATGTTTGATGGCACAATCGACAATGCCACAGAAATCATGGCTGGCGAATTGGCTGTCAGTGAATTAGGGGTTCAGGCAGTGGACGATAAGACTTTGGTAATCACCTTAGAAAATCCAACAGCCTACTTTACCGACCTCTTGACCGTGCCTGCTTATTACCCGCAAAATCAGGAAGTCGTTGAAGTAGCAGGTGACCAATATGGGTCCACCAGTGATACTGCCGTCTATAACGGTCCATTTGTTTTAGCTAATTGGGATGCAGCGACTGGAAACACCTGGACTTTTGCAAAAAATGACCACTACTGGGATGCTGACAAAGTCAATTTAGATGCGGTTAATTTCCAATACCTACCTGAAACAGCCACCGCACTAAATTTATACGATTCTGGCCAATTAGATGTCATCGAATTAACTGGTAACTTTGCGGTCCAAAACCAAAATAATGGAGACTACCAAACTTATCCAATCCCGCGGACAAATTATATCGAAGTTAACCACGAAACACCGGGCCTAGATAACTTGAATATCCGCCGTGCCATCTATCAAGCCATTGACCGGGAAGCTTTTGTAGATAATATTTTACAAAACGGGTCAATCGCAAGTAACGCCTTTGTATCACGAGAAGTTGCCTGGAATCCAGACACTGATGCTGATTTCAGAGATGATGCGACGATTGAAACAGATTACGATTTAGAAACTGCCCAAGAAAATTGGGAAAATGGGTTAACGGAGGCTGGTATAGATTCTTTATCGTTGGAGATGGTTGCGGCTGATGATGAAGAAAGCCAAATTTTTGCGGAGTATATTCAATCGCAATTAACAGAAAATCTACCGGGTATTGAAGTTACCATAAAGACTATGCCGTCATCTGCTCGATTTGCAGCCTTATCTGATGGTGACTATGACTTAGGTGTTACTTTCTGGCAAGCTGATTTCGGGGACCCAATCAACTATTTAGAACGTTTTGATTCCACTATTACCCGCGGAAATTATCAATATGATGAATTGGATGAATTGGTGGCTCAAAGTCGCGCGCAGGCCCTTAATCCTAGTGGTAGATGGGAAACGCTGATTATGCTTGAAAAAGCTGCCTTAGATGATTATGCTGTTCAGATTCCAGTTTACCAGTCTTACCAAGCTATTCTAGAAAATCTACGAGTATTTGATATCAATCGACCAGGTCAATCATATATCAATTATAGATGGGCCGATATTCAGACAGCGGAGTAGGGTAATGACAGATAACCTAACGTAATAGCCAGTACTTTCAAAATTCCGTGTAAAAATGTTTATCATTTTGTCATAAAAAACTTTTCATCTTTGGTA
>NZ_JBOEQF010000359.1:0-1974 GCF_050689315.1 Aerococcus sp. L_32 | reverse complement strand
GACCATCACTTGACAGTCAAATCCAGCTTCTTCAAGGGCAAATTGTAAGTCATATTCACCATTGGTCCCGTATAAAACTGGAATCAAAGCTTTGACAGGGGTTGCCGTTTTGCCAAGAGAACTATTAGGGCATGCAAAACTATTGCCTGCGACAATCTTAGGTGTTTGGCGGTCAGCATTTTCAATCTGATCAAATACAGAAGCAAAAACTTCATTTGAAGCAGTTTCAATCGCCTTAACAGCGTAGTCTTGACCAGCAATTTGAATGGTATCTGCTTGCGTTTGGCCAACAACTTGGTAAGGAATATCCCCAAGTAAGTCTTTAGGACTGCCGGCTAATTCTAAGAGGAAAGCCCCCATCATCGGTTCAGCCAAGCGGTTGGTGAAGTCCTCTGAAACAGCCACAGAAATACCATTTCCATAAGACATTTCGATTAAATCTTTCAACATTCCGTTAAAACCAACAGTCGAAGCAGCTAATAAAGCGTCCCTTTAGCCAATTCGTGAATAGCATCATAAATCGCTTTTTCTTGGTCTAAATCGATGGTCCAGTCCCGGTTTAATGGATTTTCCACTAAGACAACTGTTGAACCTACTTGCTTGAAGGCACGAGAAACCACTTGGTCCACACGACCTTGCGCAACGGCGAATGACAATAATGTTGGCGGTACGTCGATATCATCAAAGGTTCCTGACATAGAATCCTTCCCACCGACACTCGCTAAATCAAGTCCAGACATAGCTAAGTTGGCCCCTAATAGAGATAAAACTGGTTTACCCCAGCGTTCCGGATCATTTTGTAAGTTTTCAAAGAATTCTTGGAAGGATAGACGTAAAGCTTTGTAGTCAAATCCTAAGGCCACCATGCGGCTGACTGATTCGATGACTGAGTAGAAAGCCCCGTGGAACGGTGATTGTTCTGATAAGTAAGGGTCAAATCCGTAGGCCATACCAGATGTCGTGGTCGTTTTACCGCCAGCAACTGGTAATTTTGAGACCATACCTAATTCAGGCGTTGCTCGGTATTTGCCACCGAATGGGAAGAGTACAGACGCACGGCCAATCGAACCGTCAAACTGTTCCGCCATAGCCTTTTGGCTCGCTCTATTTAAGGTTGACATATAAGCTTTTAATGACGCCTCATCCCAGACTGTCCCTGCTTTCACATCATTTTGGAAAATAGTTTGCGGTTGTCGTAAGGTTGCATTCGCGTGTTTAGCTGCTCCGTTTGAATCTAAGAAAGCTCTTGATAAATCAATAATTTGCTTGCCTGACCAAGTCATTTGCATCTGGTCATTATCAGTCACTTCAGCAATAATAGTCGACTCAACATCCTCCTCTTCGCAGTATTGTAAAAAGGCTTCAATGTCTTTCTCAGCAACCACAACAGCCATACGTTCTTGCGATTCAGAAAGTGCAATTTCACCGCCATGCATACCTGGGTATTTCACCGGTACATCATCCAGTTGAATGTCCAAACCATCTGCAAGCTCACCAACAGCAACAGAAATCCCACCAGCACCAAAGTCGTTACAACGTTTGATTAAACGTGTTGCTTCTCCGCGTCTAAATAAGCGGGTAATTTTTCTTTCAATGGCTGCGGCCCCTTTTTGTACTTCAGCACCTGCATTTTCAAGAGATTGTTCCGTTTGAATTTGCGATGACCCAACGGCTGCACCCAAACCGTCACGACCAGTCCGACCACCTAATAAGATGATTTTATCTGTTGCAACTGGTATTTCGCGGACGATATTTTCTTTTGGTGCCGCTGAAATTAAAGCCCCTGTTTCCAAACGTTTAGCTTCATAACCAGGATGGTAAATTTCTTCAGCGTAACCACCCGTTAAACCGATTTGATTGGCGTAATCGCTATTACCTTCTAAGGCACGTTTCGTGATGGTTCTTTGCGGTAATTTTTCAGGATGAGTGGCCTCAAGTGGTAGATTAGGGTTTTTAGCCCCCGAAATTCGCATT
>NZ_JBOEQF010000358.1:0-1975 GCF_050689315.1 Aerococcus sp. L_32 | reverse complement strand
AACCATCACTTGACAGTCAAATCCAGCTTCTTCAAGGGCAAATTGTAAGTCATATTCACCATTGGTCCCGTATAAAACTGGAATCAAGGCTTTGACAGGGGTTGCTGTATTGCCAAGGGCACCATTAGGGCACGCAAAACTATTGCCTGCGACAATCTCAGGTGTTTGGCGGTCAGCAGTTTCAATCTGATCAAATACAGAAGCAAAAACTTCATTTGAAGCAGTTTCAATCGCCTTAACAGCGTAGTCTTGACCAGCAATTTGAATGTTATCCGCTTGCGTTTGGCCAACAACTTGGTAAGGAATATCACCAAGTAAGTCTTTAGGATCGCCGGCTAATTCTAAAAGGAAAGCCCCCATCATTGGTTCAGCCAAGCGGTTAGTGAAGTCCTCTGAAATAGCGACAGAAATCCCGTTTCCATAAGACATTTCGATTAAATCTTTCAACATTCCGTTAAAACCAACAGTTGAAGCAGCTAATAAAGCGTCCCCTTTAGCCAATTGATGGATGGTTTCATAAATCGCTTTTTCTTGGTCTAAATCGATAGTCCAGTCACGGTTTAATGGGTTTTCCACTAAGACAACTGTTGAACCCACTTGTTTGAAGGCACGAGAAACCACTTGGTCTACGTGGCCTTGTGCAACCGCGAATGACAATAAAGTTGGTGGTACGTCGATATCATCAAAGGTGCCTGACATGGAATCCTTCCCACCGATGCTCGCTAAATCAAGTCCTGACATGGCTAAGTTGGCCCCTAATAGAGATAAAACAGGTTTACCCCAGCGTTCTGGATCATTTTGTAAGTTTTCAAAGAATTCTTGGAAAGATAGGCGTAAATCTTTATAGTCAAATCCTAAGGCCACCATGCGGCTAACTGATTCAATAACTGAGTAAAAAGCCCCGTGGAATGGTGACTGTTCTGATAAGTAAGGGTCAAATCCGTAAGCCATACCAGACGTTGTGGTCGTTTTACCACCAGCAACTGGTAATTTTGAGACCATACCTAATTCAGGCGTTGCCCGGTATTTTCCGCCAAATGGGAAGAGTACAGACGCACGACCAATCGAACCGTCAAACTGTTCCGCCATAGCCTTTTGGCCCGCTCTATTTAAGGTTGACATATAAGCTTTTAGTGCCGCTTCATCCCAGACTGTCCCTGCTTTCACATCATTTTGGAAAAGGGTTTTTGGTTGTAGTAAGGTTGCATTCGCGTGTTTAGCCGCCCCATTTGAATCTAAGAAGGCTCTTGATAAATCAATGATTTGCTTACCTGACCAAGTCATTTGCATCCGGTCATTATTAGTCACTTCAGCAATAATCGTCGACTCAACATCTTCCTCTTCGCAGTATTGTAAAAAGACTTCAATGTCTTTCTCAGCAACCACAACAGCCATACGTTCTTGCGATTCAGAAAGGGCAATTTCACCACCATGCATACCAGGATATTTCACCGGTACGTCATCCAGTTGAATATCCAATCCGTCTGCAAGCTCACCAACAGCAACAGAAATCCCACCAGCACCAAAGTCGTTACAACGTTTGATTAAACGTGTTGCTTCACCGCGTCTAAATAAACGGGTAATTTTTCTTTCAATGGCTGCTGCCCCTTTTTGCACTTCAGCACCTGCATTTTCAAGAGATTGTTCCGTTTGAATTTGCGATGACCCAACGGCTGCACCCAAACCGTCACGACCAGTCCGGCCACCTAATAAGATGATTTTATCTGTTGCAACAGGTACTTCGCGGACGATATTTTCTTTTGGTGCCGCTGAAATTAAAGCCCCTGTTTCCAAACGTTTAGCTTCATAACCAGGATGGTAAATTTCTTCAGCATAACCACCCGTTAAACCGATTTGGTTGGCGTAATCGCTATTACCTTCTAAGGCACGTTTCGTAATGGTTCTTTGCGGTAACTTTTCAGGATGAGTGGCATCAAGTGGTAGATTAGGGTCTTTAGCCCCCGAAATCCGCATC
>NZ_JBOEQF010000357.1:0-1985 GCF_050689315.1 Aerococcus sp. L_32 | reverse complement strand
TTTGGCTCTTTATCATCACCATTCGGGAAGATACGTGACCAAGCAATGGATAAACGGAAAGTTTTATAGCCCATTTCAGCATACAAGGCAATATCTTCTTTGTAGCGGTGGTAGAAGTCAGAACCCCAACGTTTAGGGTATAAGCCTTCTTGATCTTCTAATGCAAAAAGTACGCGCTCACGATTCATCGGTGCAGTGAAATCCGAAATATTCTTCCGGTCTTCCGGTGCCACCGCTACCGCTGTATCAGAGGTCGCTGGCCCACGACCTCCTTCATTCCAAGCGCCCTCAAATTGATTGGCTGCAGTTGCCCCGCCCCATAAAAATCCTTGTGGAAATGCCTTGTCTGTCATATAATCCCTCTTTCATTAAACCGTTAGTTACTTATATTTATGCAAATACTTCAATTAATTCGTCAGTAAAACCTACAGTGCCTGCTTCAGTTGTCGCCACATTGGTATAAGCCGGTGTATTGGTAATGATGACCGGTGTCGTTACTTGGTAACCTGCAGCTTTAATTGCTTCAATATCAAAGGATACTAACGGATCACCCGCTTTAACATGGTCACCTTGTGCCACGTGCGCTTCATAGAATTTACCTTCTAATTCAACAGTATCCATACCAATATGGATTAAAATTTCTACCCCATCATCTGTGATAAAACCAATCGCATGTTTCGTTGGAAAAAGGATTTGCACTAGTCCATCTGCCGGAGCTGTTACTAAACCTTCACTTGGTTCAATCGCAATCCCTTGTCCCATTGCCCCAGTAGCAAAAACTTGGTCATCTAGTGAACTTAAAGGCACGATATTACCTTGTAATGGACTATTTAAAATTTGATCTTTAGCATCTGACACACTAGCAGATACTAAGACAGGTTGGTCATCACTTGCAGTTACTTCAGTTGCACTAACTGTTTCGTCATCCCCATATAAAGTAGGTACTTTAACAAACATTTGTACTGCAAAGGCTAATACAATTGCGATTACGGTACCGATTGCTAGATGAATAACAGAATGGAATGAACCTGTCGCTGGGTCAATGTAAGCTGGATATAAGAAGATACCCATACCACCCATTGCATAACCAGTAACGTTAAAGATTGATAAGTAAACGCCGACAATACCTGAAACGATACATGAAATGATGAATGGTGTACGCATCGGTAAAGTGTAACCATAGATTGCTGGTTCAGTTACCCCAAAGACTGCTGAGATTAATGTAGGTAAAACACCTTTTTTGACTTTGTCTTCTCTTGTTTTAAGGTAAATAGCAGCAAGAACCCCAACTTGAGTGAAACATGGTAATACTGCGGCTGTCAGGATAACTGATGAACCATTTTGTGCCATATCCAAAATTGCAATTGGTACAAGACCCCAGTGCAAACCAAACATTACCATTACTTGCCATGCTGCTCCTAGAATAAATCCATAGATAATTGGGCTAAAGTCATACACTGCTTGGAAAGCAATTCCAATCCAATCAGAAGCTGTATTCGCGATAGGTCCTACTAATAAGAAAGTTAATGGAATAGTAACTAATAATGTAACCATAGGTACTGCGAATAATTTCAAGACATCTGGTGTGACTTTTTTCATAAATTTCTCGATCTTAGAAGCCACAAAGATAGCTAGTAAGATTGGTAATACGGTATTATAGTAGCCACCTGCTGGTAAGGTAAAGTTCAATCCGAAGATATTGGTTGCTTCAGTTAAGGATTCAGCTAATCCTGGATAAACTAAAGCACCAGCAATGGCTACTGCCGTATAAGTATTCATCTTGAATTTCTTAGAAGCAGAAACTGCTAATACCATTGGTAGGTATTGGAACAAGCCGTCTCCGATAGTGTTCATCAAGATATAAATACCTGATGTTGTATCTACACCAGTTGCCGCTAGTAGGGCTGTTACCCCTTTTAAGATACCGGCAGCCGCTAAAGCGCCTAGGAATGGTTGGAATAAACCGGAAACAATATCGATAAACC
>NZ_JBOEQF010000356.1:0-1987 GCF_050689315.1 Aerococcus sp. L_32 | reverse complement strand
TGGTATGATTAAATTTTTTAGGAGATGTAAATATGATTACAACAAACGATTTTAAAACAGGCTTAACTATTCAAGATAATGGTAACTTATTCCGTGTTGTTGAGTTTCAACATGTTAAACCAGGTAAAGGGTCTGCTTTCGTGCGTTCAAAATTAAAAAACTTACGTACAGGTGCATTATTAGATAAGACTTGGCGTGCAGGTGAAAAAGTAGAAACTGCTCATATCGAAAACCGTGACATGCAATACTTATACGCTGATGGCGATACTCACGTATTCATGGATAACGAAACTTACGAACAAACTGAAATTCCTGCTAACCAAATCCAAGACGAATTAAAATTCATGTTAGAAAATATGGAAGTTAAAATCATCACTTTTGGTGCTGAGGTATTAGGTGTTGAATTACCTAAGACAGTTGAATTAGTTGTTAAAGAAACAGAACCGGGTATCAAAGGTGATACTGCTTCAGGTGGTTCTAAACCTGCTACTATGGAAACAGGTGTAGTTGTTAACGTACCATTCTTTGTTAACGCTGGTGACAAATTAGTAATCAATACTTCTAACGGTGGAGAGTACATTTCACGCGCGTAATTTGAGATAAGGAGTGAACGACAATGGCTGATAAAATTGAAGCATACAAGCATAATCAAGTGCAAGCTACCGGTGCAATTGAAATTGCTCCTCAAGTAATCGAAAATATTGCTGCAGCGACGGCCTTGCAAAGCAAAGGTGTTCGAGCAATTAAACGTGCTAACAAGACAATTCAAGATGTTTTCCAACGCGATGCCGGAGTAATTCTTTATCAAAATAATCGAAATGAAATGGTATTAGATATGTCTGTAGAATTATATTTTGGGACTGCTGTAATTGCAGTCGCACAAAATATTCAATCACAGGTAATTGACCAAGTGAAGTACATGACAGATATTACGATTGATGTCGTAAACGTACATGTAACAAACTTGTATATGGAAAAAGCAAGTAAATAAATCGTATTAAGGGGAACAAGTATGAAATTAGGGTTATCACAAATTAGAGAACTCGCTGTATTAATATCTTATGAACAAGAGTTCAATCCACAACTTTCTTTGGAAAGTGCCTTCAATCATATCCTACAAAACCACAAGAAATTGGGTCAAAAGGTGAATTTTGAGGAATTAACTGAAGAAGAATTTATTGAGTATGAAAATCATGCAATCAAGTTGAAAGATAGTATTGAGAATTTTTCAGCTAAAAATCATTTTGATAAATTACCGGATGTTACTGAAGATGTGACTGTTCCCGCTTATTTACGTACATTAGTAGAAGGTGTTAAAGCAAATCGCTTTGAGATTGACCAAATGATAGATAACCATATCCATGGTAATTGGTCAGTGCAACGACTAGAATTAGTGAATCTACAAATTCTACGAGTAGCTGTGTTCGAATTACTATTTACCGATGAAGAAACGGTTCCCCGCGTAGTAGCGGTTAATGAAGCAATTGAATTAGCTAAATTATATTCGGACGACCGTGCACGTAAATTTATTAACGGGATCTTATCAAACGTCCTAGCTGAATTAAAAGCCAGCGCGAATGGCGATGTTAAACCAGTAGAGACTGTTGATATTGATACTATTGAAGAGGGCGAAACAGACTTAGACAGTGAATAGTCAGCTGAATAATCGTTTTGTGTGCAAGAGACCGGGACCTGAGTCCCGGTTTTTTAAATGTATATAGGTATAATTTAATTATATTGCCACTACAATACTGTTAATATGGCTCAACTTTCGATATACTTGTTACATTACATTATGGATAAGGTGGGCAATTATGATAGAAATTCGTTCCAAAGAATATGTTAAAGTTCAAACTGAGTTATTGAAACAAAGAGTAAGTGAATTAAAAGATAAAGGCATTCACCCTAAAATAGTCATTATTCTTTGTGGTGATGATGAAGCGAGTGCATCATATGCACGAACTAAAACTAGATTTGCTGACAAAAT
>NZ_JBOEQF010000355.1:0-1993 GCF_050689315.1 Aerococcus sp. L_32 | reverse complement strand
ATAATGTAAGTGGCTAGGCCACTTACATTCATCATTATAATCTTCTTAAAATCGCATTGACAACATAGGAAGCAAAATAATAACTTGCTTTTGGTAGTGGTAATTTTTCCAAGTTGTAGTAGGTATTCCAAGTACGTTTTAAGGCACCTACTCTATCACTAGAAATTGACCCTGCAACTTGTCGATAAGAATTTAAAGGTTGAGTAATCCCAAAGGCTGAAATTCCCGTTTCCCGCATGATCTGCAACCAAGTTGCCGTGTCTTGTCCTTTTCGTACAAGAGGCATCCGGAAATCACCAATGATATTTCGATCAATCATCACTGTTGAACAAGCAATAGCCGTATTTTTCAATAAACCAGTATAGTCTAAGGAAATAGGTACATTGGCTTTTTCTTTCAACACTTGACCTGTTTCATCAACAAGGCGGAAATCCGTGTAAGAAAAGGCAATTTCACCTTTTTGCATGAAAGAGATTTGTCTGATTAATTTATCCTTATCCCACACATCATCTGAATCGACGAAGGCAAGATATTGACCTTGTGCCGCTTCAATACCAGTGTTTCGCGCTACAGCAGCACCACTATTTTCAGCTAGATTAATCACTTTAATTCGGCTATCTTCTGTTGCAAACTGTTCGATAATTTCCAGGCTGGTATCTGTTGATTGATCATTCACTAGTAACATCTCCCAATTAGCATACTCTTGGGCTTGAACCCCTTTAATCGTTTCACCAATGAATCGTTCAGCGTTATAGACCGGTGTTACTATTGAGATTAGATTGGATTGGAAAGTCATCTGTTTTGCCTCCTATTTCAAGTGAATAATCTTCACTCTTGACTCATACAACTTACTCAATTCAAATTGATTTTGATACCAATCTTTATCTGTAGAACCTGATTCAATAAAGATAATCACTTCTTCAGGTGCTTGATTTTCAACATTTAATTGATTGGTCACTGGTAATTGTGTATTTGAGAAAGATCGGATGATTTCGTTATCTGTCGTTTGCGCTAAGGCAATTCTACTTTTATCAGCCGGAATCATTAACCAGTTATTTAAGTTTTCTGTATTAACTTTTTTGCTGTCTACTAACCATTGGTAGTCAGCAAAATCCCAAGTGTAATCATAAGCATAGTTAATTTTCTTACTGAAGAAATGTAAGATAAATAATACGGTTGTTGATAAAATCACACCTAAAATCCCACCTAAAACAGCATAGATCACTAATGAGCCACCAGTTTCTTGTGGTTGGAGTCCTGACAGTGTCTTAGGTGTTGGAATCATCATATTTTCTTCAACAATTAAATCTTCACCGATATCTGGTGTAGATAAGAAAGTAAGGTCGTAATTTTCATAAATTGGTACATTGCCATCAACAATATATTGATAGATAGCTTCTGCCACAGCTAAGTTTTCTTCTGCAGTTTGCCCCACTAAGACACGCATAGTGATTTCATCCGTAGAGGTATTTCGAACGGCTGCAAGTCCTCCACGGAAGTCGCGTGATTTTTCTAGTCCAACATTTTCTTGAGCTTCTAGCGTAGCGGCAATATCGACGCCAGAAATCTCTTCTAACTCAGCCATAATATCTGGACGCGATAATAATTCATCTAAAATAAATGAATTACCTAAAGTTAACCCTTCTGGATTGATGCCCACAAAAGAGAATTCTGCTGGCTCTTGTTCATACACCGTCGCTAAATAGTTATATGATGCTTCGATTTCTTCTGGTGTTAACTCTGCATTCGCAGATGTTTCAGAAGTGGCTTCACCAATTGCAGAGTTCTCAATGTAATTGGTTAAAAGCATCCGTGCGCCTAAGGTCAATCCCATGACAATGATTGCGCCGATTATAATTTTGATGATGTTATTGATGAAAAATCGCCATAGTTCAGCAATTATTGTTAATAAACTCATTTATTCTACCCTCTTTTTCTTTCCAAAAACTTGTGCTTCCATAATACCAATGTAGGCAATAATTAATCCGAAGAA
>NZ_JBOEQF010000354.1:0-2007 GCF_050689315.1 Aerococcus sp. L_32 | reverse complement strand
TTTTTCATTTAATCCTTGCCTTTAGTGGATAGTCATGTTAATTTTAAACTAACGATTATACAAATAGAAAGTATAGATATAGAGGATGCGCAACCAATCAGTAGCCGATGGTGAAAGGTGGTTGTGCCGAAATGCAGATTTTCTGTGTTGGGGGTAATACCTAAGAGGGTTATCCCTGTCAAACCTTAATGCCCATTAAGGTGCGGAGCGCTTGTCTTATGCTAGGGATTAAAAACTGTTAGGGTTATTGAATGCTATCAGTATTTTTTGACACGTTTTCCTAGGTAGACATAGAGTGATGCTCTTGTCTGCCTTTTTTTATACTCAAGCTATCTGATCGTTTTTCATAAAGACAATTACAAAGTGCGAACAATATAGGAGGATTCTCATGACAATTTTTAAAGGTTCTGCGGTAGCCATCGTTACCCCTTACGATAATTCATTAGAACAAAATATCAATTACGATGTGTTTGCGGAGTTGATTGAATTTCAAATTGAAAATGGTACAGATGCCATTGTCGTTGCCGGAACAACTGGTGAAGCTTCAACACAAACTGACGAAGAACAAGTTGAATTAGTAAAATTCTGCGTGGAAAAAGTCAATGGCCGTGTGCCCGTGATTGCTGGTGCAGGGTCTAATGATACTGCCCACGGGATCCAATTAACGAAAGGCTGTGTAGCCGCAGGTGCAGATGCTATTCTTTCTGTAACGCCTTATTATTTAAAAACGAGCCAAGCTGGTTTATTGGCGCATTATAGTGCCATTGCAGATGCTGTAAAAACGACGCCTATTATCTTATATGATGTGCCAGGACGTACAGGTATGTCTATTGCACCAAAAACATTGGCGGAACTTAAAAATATCGAAAACATTGTCGCGATTAAAGATGCAACTGGTGATTTAGCCAATGCAGTGGATGCGCGTTACCACGTTGGTCCTGATTTTGATGTGTACTCTGGAAACGACGATACGGTTATTCCATTAATGAGTTTGGGTGGCCAAGGGGTGATTTCTGTTTTGGCTAACATTGCACCAAAACAAGTACATGAAATGACTCATTATGCCTTAAATGGCGACTTTAAAAAAGCGGCTGAAATTCAAACGTCTTTTAAACCGTTAATCGATATTTTATTCAGTGAACCAAATCCAATTCCAATCAAAAAAGCCATGTCTATGCTTGGTTTTGATACCGGTTCAGTGCGTCTACCACTAGTCCCTGCCCAAGAGGAAACAGTGGCTGCACTAGAAGCTGAAATGAAACGATTGAATTTGCTATAGTCTTTTCAATTCTGAAGTAAATTGTGGTATATTAAAGGGTGTGTAACTTATGAGTGCACGCTCTTTCTTTTATTGCAGCTGATAAGTGATAGATTGAATATGTAAAATAGGAGTTTTGATTTATGCCAACTGGAACACCACCATTTCGAATCAAACTAAAAAAAGTTGATCGGCAAATGGTTGACATTTATAATCGTTCTTCTTTCCATCGAAACGAACTCTTGATTCCCCTTAGACCCTTCTCTATTGAGTTAGCCGACAAGAAAATTGACGTCACTGTGCGTCAAATTGTTGTCTTACCTGAACCGATTATGAGACGGTTAATCATACCGGAAAAAGACTGTGGTCCTCACGTTGACGACCACAAACCAACAGAAGAAAAAATATATGCCTATATTTTATCCCTAGGCGAACCTTACTTAGATGCCATTGCCAATGATTTTGTGGAAACACCTGAAGTTAAACACATTTTTGATGAACCCCATGTCTTCAGTTTCTCTTTCGTCACTTGGCAACATCTACTACAAACTTTGATTCAATTACAGTTGGAATTGAAACGACCTGAAGATAATATTCAAAAGAAAATGATCTTTAGTATTGTATCGACCATATTCCTTGAATTGTGTCGACTTTCTTCTGCTTCAAACCAAAACCGATTAGAGATGTCTGAAAGAGAAATTTTAGCCTACGAAATTAAACATTTTATTGTTGATTCCTACCGAAAAGAC
>NZ_JBOEQF010000353.1:0-2009 GCF_050689315.1 Aerococcus sp. L_32 | reverse complement strand
GGCACCTGATTTTGAGGTGAATGAAGTAAGTGGTGGCAAAGTGAGTAAAGCGGACTTTGCTGGTAAAGTACTTTTATTATCCGTTGTACCAGATATTGATACATCTGTATGTTCTATCCAATCAAACCGCATCAGTGACTATGCTAAACAAGCTGGTGAGGGCGTAGAAGTCGCAACAATATCAATGAATACTGATGAATCTTTATCTAACTGGAAAGCTGAAAATGATTCAGATATGCGTATGTTAAACGATGCAGCAGCATTCGGTAAAGACTACGGTATCTTCTTACCGGAATTAGGCAAATTAGCACGTGCAATGTTCATTATCGATACTGAAGGTAATGTTGTTTACAAAGAAATCGTTAATGAAGTAACAAACGAACCAGATTACGAAAGTGCTATTCAAGTAGTTGACTCACTAGCGTAAAAAAATAGATAGTAAAAAGGAGGTGTGACGGTTTTGTCACATCTCCTTTTTTACTAGTATATTCAGTTTGTTACATACCGAAATAGCTATATAAGGCAAATCCTAAGGACAAGACTACTGATGATAGAATCAAGATTAACATGATCCAAGTAAAAATTTTACCGGTTTTCTTGTCTTTTTTATTGTACATTTTATCGAAGCCACGCTTTTCTGGTGTATGTTTCTTTGGACTTTTACGCATATCAATACTCCTCATTTTTAATTCTCGACCATTATAACACAAAAGGATATTGCTTTCTTCCGGTATCTTCTAAATGAATTTTTTCAAGATAGTGGTATAATAAGGAATGAATTATGAATAAGCGCTAAAAATAAGCGTTAAATTTACTATGATTATGATGAGATACTTTTAAATTATGAGATTATTTGATACTATATGAGAAGGTTTTATCATTAAGTTGTTACCTTAAGGAGGAAAATAAATGACTGAAGCACATATTGGTGTTGTCGGAATGGCCGTAATGGGCAAGAACTTAGCGTTGAATATCGAAAGCCGTGGATATACGGTGGCTGTATTTAACCGTACTACCAGCAAAGCAAAAGCTGTTGTAGATGAAAATTCAGATAAAAACTTAGTTTTTACTGGGACTGTGGAAGAGTTTGTGAATTCATTAGAAAAACCTCGCCGTATCTTATTAATGGTACAAGCAGGTAAAGCAACAGATGCAACAATCAGTCAATTAATGCCATTATTAGATAAAGACGATGTCATTATTGATGGCGGAAACACATTCTTCCAAGATACAATTCGTCGTTCTAACGAAATTGACGGTTCTGGTATCCACTTCATTGGTATGGGTGTTTCTGGTGGTGAAGAAGGCGCGCTTAAAGGCCCTAGCTTGATGCCAGGTGGTCCTAAAGAAGCGTATGATATAGTTGAACCAATCTTAAAACAAATTGCAGCTAAAGCGCCTAGCGATGGCGAACCATGTGTAACTTACATCGGCCCCAACGGAGCTGGACACTACGTTAAGATGGTTCACAACGGTATCGAATACGGTGACATGCAATTAATCGCTGAAACTTACGATTTATTACGTCGTTATTTAGACTTACCTGTTACTGAAATCGCTGATCATTTTGCAGATTGGAACACTGGTGAATTAGACAGTTTCCTAATCGAAATTACAGCTGATATTTTAACAAAACATGATCCAGAAACAGGTAAACCAATGGTTGACGTGATTTTGGACCGTGCAGGTAACAAAGGTACTGGTAAATGGACTTCTCAATCAGCATTAGATGTTGGTGTACCATTACAAACAATTACTGAATCAGTTTACGCACGTTACATTTCAGCATTGAAAGACCAACGTGTTCGTGCTTCTAAAGTGTTAGCTGGACCAGAAAATACAGCATTCGAAGGCGACAAAAATGACTTCGTTGAAAAAATTCGTAAAGCTTTATACTTCTCTAAAATCATGTCTTACGCGCAAGGTTTCTACCAATACCGTACAGCGTCAGAAGAATATGATTGGAACTTGAACTATAAAGAAATCGCAGCTATTTTCCGTGCTGGATG
>NZ_JBOEQF010000352.1:0-2017 GCF_050689315.1 Aerococcus sp. L_32 | reverse complement strand
AGTTTAGATTTCTGGGCTAACCGCTTGGAAGCCAAAGGCATTCAATTTGCCCGCGGTAGCCGTTTTGACAATGCAACAATTCTCGTCAAAGATTTCCATAATTTAAATATTGAGCTGGTTGAAAAGGATTGGGGTAAGGCCAATACTTACGCAGTCGACGATATTACGCCTGAAACAGCTATTCAAGGTTTTGCTGGTGCGGTTTTATATAGTCACCGCCCTGACCATACGGTTGAATTGTTCGACCAAGTTTTCGGTTGGCATAAGGTGGGCGAGGACGACCAATATATCCGTCTACAAGCACCTGGTGAACGGAAGGAATGGCTAGATATTCGAAAAACTGCTGATTCTTTTGGTAAAATGGCTATCGGTACAGTTCACCACATCGCCTTTGAAGTGGCGGACGAAGAGGCCTTAAACTATTGGCTAGAAGTGGCCCAACAACGTGGTTACCACACTAGCGATATCAAGAACCGTGACTATTTCAAATCCTTATACTTCCGCGAGCGCGGCGGCATTTTGATTGAATTAGCGACTGCTGGCCCAGGTTTTACTTGGAACGAGACGTTTGAAGAACTTGGTAGCCAATTATTCTACCCAGCCAAACATGAAGCGATTATCGACCAAATTAAAGCCAACTTGACACCCCTAGATTTCTAAAAAGGAGTTCATCTATGAGTTACGAATATATTTATCAAGCAGCAGAAAACCAAGCTGAAGCCAACACCCTACTACTTTTACACGGTACAGGCGGAACTGAGCACGATCTACTAGACATTGCCCAATTTATCGATCCCAATGCCAACATCCTATCATTGCGCGGTAACGAGCCTGAAGGACCCATGAATCGTTTCTTCAAACGCCACGGTGAAGGCAACTTAGACATCGAAAACTTGAAATACCATGCCAAAGACCTGTATAATTTCATAGGAACCTTGGCAACGGAAAAAGGGTTCGATCCAGCTAAAGTAGTGCCAATTGGTTATTCAAATGGCGCAAATATTGCTGGCGGTGTTTTATACCTATTTGACAACCCTTTTAAGGGCGCGATCTTACTCCACCCTATGGTACCATTTAGAGATGGAACTATGCCCAACTTGACGCACACACCTGTCTTTATTGGTGCTGGTTTCAACGACCCAATCTGTGCGCCAAGCGAAAGTGATGAACTTAAAACCAGCCTAGAATCGGCTGGTAGCCCAGTTACCCTTCATTGGGAAAACTACGGCCATTCCTTATCTATGCCTGAATTACAAGCAGCGAAAGGATGGTACGCTACCGCTGTTGGCTAATACAAAAAAAGGAATGATAATCAATGGATTCTGATCAATTATTAAAACGCATTAACGAGCTAGCTGCTAAGAAAAAAGCTGGCACGATCACTGAAGAAGAACTAGTTGAACAAAAAGAGTTGCGCCAAGTTTACTTGAAACAATTCCGTTCAGCCTTCAACGACATTATTTTAAACACGCGGGTAATCGACCCTGAGGGTACTGATATGACACCGCAAGCCGTTCGCGACGCCAAGAAAAAACAAGCTGCTGAACAAGAAAAAAAGGCTGAAGATTCAACTGACGCTGACAAATAGAATAATGCATCACAAATACAGGACTAGACGCTTATATAAATAGATGTCTGTCCTGTATTTTTTGTAATACCATAGTAAATAGTAGCAATAATTAAAACTAGTGCTGGAGGAAATTTCTAAAAATTCCCCCAACACTAGTTAGGACTACTATTGATCATATTCAGATAGATTATGATATTTTTTATCTAACTCATAACTGAACCAACGGCCGTTCATAACTTCAGATAATAAGTCAGCCTTTTGTTCTTCTGTAATCGAGCGGTCATTTTCAATTGCTGCTAAAACTGATGCGTAATCAAATTCTTTCTTGCCCATTTTTGCTATTGCAACTGAATCATCAGCATCTAGGAACAATATATTCTCATCTGCGTCTTTCTGCCACTCTGTCCATTCAGTAAGATTTTCACCATTTGGATTACCACTACTGAT
>NZ_JBOEQF010000351.1:0-2020 GCF_050689315.1 Aerococcus sp. L_32 | reverse complement strand
AGACGCGAATCTAGACGTAGAAAATGCTGACGTTGATCGTATCGGGGTTTATCTAGGTACTGGTATCGGTGGTATTCAAGAAATCGAAAAAGGTGTATTAAAAATGCAAGATAAAGGGATCAAACGTGTGAATCCTTTATTCGTACCTGTTTCTATTTCTAATATGGGTGCTGCCAATATCTCAATGCATTTTGGCTTAAAAGGGCCAGCTTTAACAATGGTTACAGCATGTGCATCTGCTAACAATGCCATTGGTGAAGCTTTCCGTTATATTAAACATGGTTATGCAGATGTCATGATTGCTGGTGGTGCTGAAGGTGCGATCAACGAAATCGGTTTAGGTGGTTTTGACAACCTGACAGCGACAAGTGATTCAACTGATCCAGACCGCGCTTCAATCCCATTCGATAAAGACCGTAATGGCTTTGTGATGGGTGAAGGTGCTGGCATCTTGGTATTAGAATCCTTAGAATCAGCGCAAGCTCGTGGCGCTAAAATCTATGCTGAAATTGGTGGATACGGTTCTACTTCAGACGCTTATCACTTAACAGCACCATCGGAAGATGGTTCTGGTGCAGCGAAAGCGATGTTATACGCTTTAGAAGAAGGGAACATCGCTAAAGAAGAAGTTTCTTACATCAATGCCCACGGTACAAGTACCCCAGCAAACGATTCTTCTGAAACAGTTGCGATTAAACGTGCCTTTGGTGAAGAATTGGCTTATAAAATTCCAGTTTCTTCTACAAAATCATCAGTTGGGCACTTACTAGGTGCTGCTGGTGCTGTTGAAGCCATTGCAAGTATCATGGCTATCAAAGATTCATTCATTCCAGCTACATTAGGCTACAAGAATCCAGATCCATTATGTGATTTAGATATCGTACCGAATGTTGGACGCGAACAAGAAGTAAACGTTGTTGTTAGCAACACTTTAGGTTTTGGTGGACATAACACAGTTATTGCCTTTAAAAAGGTTGGTGAATAAGGCTTGAAACACGAAGAAATTAAAGATTTAATCAGCCAGATTGATTCGTCTACAATTCAAGAGTTTTCATTCCAAACACAAGCGGATTCTTTGTACATTTCAAAAATTAAAGAACGCCAAACACAGACTGAAAACACAAGCGCTAATCAACAAGCTACCACAAACGCAGAAGCTACACCAACTACAGCAGCCCAAGAGACGATTAGTCAAGAGAAGACAGCACCTGCCACAGAAGAAGCAGCGCCTAGTGCACCGGCCGCGCTAGCTGGCAAAACGATAGACAGTCCTTTAGTTGGTGTTGTTTATCTAGCTAAGAACCCTGATCAACCAGCCTTCAAAAAAGTGGGCGACAGTGTTGAAGCTGGTGAAACTGTTTGTATCGTTGAAGCGATGAAAGTGATGAACGAGATTCCAGCTGATATTTCTGGAACAGTCGTAACCGTCTTAGTTGAAGACGGTCAAGTTGTTGAGTTCGGCCAACCATTATTTGAAGTTAGCGAATAATTATTTCTAAAGGAGTATTAAAAATGACTGAATATGCAGAACGTAAAGAACCTGTTTTAACAGCGATGCAGGTACAAGAAATCATCCCTAACCGTTTCCCAATCTCATTTGTGGACCGCGTGGATGAAATTATTCCAGGTGAAAAAGTTGTTGCCCGTAAAAACGTGACGATTAACGAAGAATTCTTTGTTGGTCACTTCCCAGGAAATCCTGTAATGCCGGGTGTTTTACAAGTAGAAACAATGGCACAAGTGGGCTCAATTCCATTATTATCTCAACCAGACTTTAAAAATAAAATCGCTTATTTAGCTGGTTTAAATAACGTGAAATTCCGTAAAAACGTTGTACCTGGTGACGTACTTGAAATCACAGTTGAAATTGTGAAATTGAAGAAACGTATGGGTATCGGTAAAGGGACAATCCGTAATGAATACGGCGAGGTTTGTTCAGAAGCTGAAATGACCTTTATCATTTCTAACGTAGATAAAGTCGACTAGTCTGCTGGTCCAGCCTGAAATAAGGCGAACGGCT
>NZ_JBOEQF010000350.1:0-2030 GCF_050689315.1 Aerococcus sp. L_32 | reverse complement strand
CAATTTCTGAATTGAAATTGTTTACTTTTAAATTGAGATTGCGTATAATACCGAATGTATAAAAAAGTAGTTTGACAGTCAAAGTGTCTTTCTAGTCCGACCAGGCCATGGGAGGGGTAGATTGGGCGCTTTTTTATTTGCACAAATATAAACAATAGTAGATAAATTTAGATAGAAAGGAATATATTCATGATTACTCGTGGTTTTGATACAATTGCAGCTATTTCATCGGCGCCGGGCGAGGGTGCGATTGGGATTGTCCGTCTTTCAGGTGATGACGCACTAGCGATTGCAGATAAGGTTTACAAATTAGGTCAGAAAAAATTGAGTACGCAAGATAGTCATACTATTCATTATGGACATATTGTAGATCCAAAAGATGGTCAAGAGATTGACGAAGTGATGGTGTCTGTTATGCGTGAGCCAAAAACATTTACGCGTGAAGATATTGTTGAGATTAATACCCATGGTGGGATTGTGGCGACAAATCGCGTGCTGGAACTCGTTTTGCGTGAAGGGGCTACCCTAGCAGAACCAGGTGAATTCACCAAACGTGCCTTTATCAACGGACGAATTGACTTAACCCAAGCAGAAGCTGTGATGGATTTAATCCGTGCTAAGACGGACCGGTCAATGGATTTAGCTGTGAAGCAGTTGGACGGAAAATTATCCAATTTAATCGAAAATTTACGTCAAGACATTTTAAATACCTTGGCGCAAGTTGAAGTAAACATTGACTACCCGGAATACGATGATGTGGAAGAAATGACCCTTAAATTATTGGGCGAGAAAACAACTATTATCAAGGACCGGATCGATGGCTTATTATCGACCGCTAAACAAGGAAAAATCTTGCGTGACGGGATTTCAACTGCCATTGTGGGTCGTCCAAATGTAGGGAAATCTTCCTTACTGAATGCCTTATTAAGAGAAGAAAAGGCCATTGTAACGGATATTGAAGGCACAACGCGTGACACGGTTGAAGAATATATCAATATCCGCGGGGTACCCTTGAAATTAGTGGATACAGCGGGTATTCGTGACACAGAAGATGTGGTGGAACGTATCGGTGTGGAACGGTCGAAGAAGGCCCTAAAGGAAGCAGAATTGGTGTTATTATTACTCAACCAATCTGAAGCCTTAACAGCTGGTGACCGTGAGCTTTTAGCCTTAACCCAAGACCATAAACGAATTATTATCATGAATAAAATTGATTTACCAAACCAACTTTTAAAAGAATCCCTATTAGAGTGGGTCGAAGAGGACGAAATCATTGCCACGTCTATGATGACTCAAGAAGGTATTGACGCTTTAGAGGAGAAAATTGCAGACTACTTCTTCTCTGGTCAATCAGGGGAAAAAGACGCGACTTATGTTTCTAACGCCCGTCATATAGACCTTTTACAAAAAGCGAGTCAATCATTAGACGAAGTGAAAAACGGGATTGATATGGGCATGCCAGTTGACTTGATTCAAATCGACTTTACCCGTGCTTGGGAAATTTTAGGTGAAATTATTGGTGAAAATGCGCCGGATGAACTATTAACACAACTATTCAGTCAATTCTGTTTAGGTAAATAAAAGAAGCGTAGAAAGGATGAGATGATGCAAACTTATGAAGCAGGCAAATATGATGTCATTGTAGTTGGTGCTGGGCATGCAGGTAGTGAAGCAGCTTTAGCCGCGGCGCGTATGGGCGCTGAAACCATGTTGATCACGATTAATATTGATATGGTTGCCTTTATGCCATGTAACCCGTCAATTGGGGGACCAGCTAAAGGGGTAGTTGTAAGAGAGATCGATGCCCTTGGTGGTGAAATGGGCCGCAATATTGATAAAACATATATCCAAATGCGTATGCTGAATACAGGTAAGGGACCAGCTGTCCGTGCCTTACGTGCGCAAGCAGATAAAGATGAATACGCCAAAGAAATGCGTAGAACTATCGAAAACCAAGACCACTTAACCCTACGTCAAGGGTTAGTAGACGACTTGATTATTGAAGATGATACGGTTAAAGGGATTATCAC
>NZ_JBOEQF010000349.1:0-2032 GCF_050689315.1 Aerococcus sp. L_32 | reverse complement strand
GGACGCGAATCTAGACGTTGAAAATGCTGACGTTGACCGTATCGGGGTTTACTTAGGTACTGGTATCGGTGGTATTCAAGAAATCGAAAAAGGTGTGTTAAAAATGCAAGATAAAGGAATCAAACGAGTGAACCCTTTATTCGTACCTGTTTCTATTTCAAATATGGGTGCTGCCAATATCTCTATGCACTTTGGCTTAAAAGGGCCAGCTTTAACTATGGTTACAGCTTGTGCTTCTGCTAACAATGCCATTGGTGAAGCTTTCCGTTATATTAAACATGGTTATGCAGATGTCATGATTGCTGGTGGTGCTGAAGGTGCGATTAACGAAATCGGTTTAGGTGGTTTCGACAACCTAACAGCGACAAGTGATTCAACTGATCCAAACCGCGCTTCAATCCCATTCGATAAGGACCGTAATGGTTTTGTGATGGGTGAAGGTGCTGGTATCTTGGTATTAGAATCCTTAGAATCAGCGCAAGCTCGTGGTGCAAACATCTATGCTGAAATCGGTGGTTACGGTTCTACTTCAGACGCTTACCACTTAACTGCGCCATCTGAAGATGGTTCTGGTGCAGCGAAAGCGATGTTAAACGCTTTAGAAGAAGGTAACATCGCTAAAGAGGAAGTTTCTTACATAAATGCTCACGGTACAAGTACCCCAGCAAATGATTCTTCTGAAACAGTTGCGATTAAACGTGCATTTGGTGAAGAATTGGCTTATAAAATTCCAGTTTCTTCTACAAAATCATCAGTTGGTCACTTACTAGGTGCTGCTGGTGCTGTTGAAGCTATTGCAAGTATCATGGCTATCCAAGATTCATTTATTCCAGCTACATTAGGCTACAAGAATCCAGATCCATTATGTGATTTAGATATCGTACCGAATGTTGGACGCGAACAAGAAGTAAACGTTGTTGTCAGCAACACTTTAGGTTTTGGTGGACACAACACAGTTATTGCCTTTAAAAAGGTTGGTGAATAAGGCTTGAAACACGAAGAAATTAAAGATTTAATCAGCCAGATTGATTCGTCTACGATTCAAGAGTTTTCATTCCAAACACAAGCGGATTCTTTATATATTTCAAAAATTAAAGAACGCCAAACACAAACTGAACACACTGCAAGCACAAGCGTGAATCAACAAGCTACCACAAACGCAGAAGCTACACCTCCTGCAGTAGCCCAAGAGACGAAGAGTAAAGAAACTATAGCGCCTGCCACAGAAGCAGCAGCAACACCTAGTGCACCTGCTACGTCAGCTGGCAAAACGATTGACAGTCCTTTAGTTGGTGTTGTTTATCTAGCTAAGAACCCTGATCAACCAGCCTTCAAGAAAGTAGGCGACAGCGTTGAAGCTGGTGAAACTGTTTGTATCGTTGAAGCGATGAAAGTGATGAACGAAATTCCAGCTGATATTTCTGGAACAGTCGTGAACGTCTTAGTTGAAGACGGCCAAGTTGTTGAATTCGGCCAACCATTATTTGAAATTAGCGAATAATTATTCTAAAGGAGTATTAAAAAATGACTGAATATGCAGAACGTAAAGAACCTGTTCTAACAGCTATGCAGGTACAAGAAATCATCCCTAACCGTTTCCCAATCTCATTTGTGGACCGAGTGGATGAAATTATCCCAGGTGAAAAAGTTGTTGCCCGTAAAAACGTGACGATCAATGAAGAATTCTTTGTTGGTCACTTCCCAGGTAACCCTGTAATGCCTGGTGTTTTACAAGTAGAAACAATGGCACAAGTGGGCTCAATTCCATTATTATCTCAACCAGACTTTAAAAATAAAATCGCTTATTTAGCTGGTTTAAACAACGTGAAATTCCGTAAAAACGTTGTACCTGGTGACGTACTTGAAATCACAGTTGAAATTGTGAAATTGAAGAAACGTATGGGTATCGGTAAAGGAACTATCCGTAATGAATACGGCGAGGTTTGTTCAGAAGCAGAAATGACCTTTATCATTTCTAACGTAGATAAAGTCGACTAGTTTGCTGGTACAACCTGAAATAGGGCCAACGGCA
>NZ_JBOEQF010000348.1:0-2038 GCF_050689315.1 Aerococcus sp. L_32 | reverse complement strand
ATAGGTTCACTATACGTAACCTTAATCGCATTCGTGTTGGGCGTACCAACAGGTGTATTTACTGCGATGTTTATGGCATTTTATTGCCCTCCCAAATTACATAAAGTTTTGAAACCAGCGATGAACTTAATGTCTGGTATTCCTTCTATTGTATTTGGTTATTTCGGTTTACAAGTATTGGTTCCAGGTATTCGAACTTTTTCAAGATCTTTAGGAATTGCATCAAATGGTATGAGTATCATGACAGCGGGTATTGTTTTAGCAATTATGATTTTACCTACTATTATTACCATGTCTGAGTCTTCGTTACGTGCAGTACCAAAAACTTACTATAATGCGTCAGTTGGATTAGGAGCTGATCATGATAGAACTTCTTATGTTATCATGATGCCGGCTGCTAGATCAGGGATCTTTTCTTCTATCATCTTAGGTATTGGTCGAGCTGTTGGTGAAACAATGGCAGTTATCATGGTTGCAGGGAACCAAGCAATTTTCCCACGTGGCTTATTCCAAGGTGCACGTACAATGACTGCTAATATCATCTTAGAGATGGCTTATGCAACTGGTACCCACCAAAGTGCCTTAATTGCAACAGGTGCGGTGTTATTTGTTATTATTTTGATTATCAATGGTATCTTCGCGTATGTTAAGAGAACGGGGGTAAATAACTAATGTCTAAAGTATTACGTGGATTTACATATTTCTTTGCAGCAGTTACATTTGCTGCCTTAGTATGGATCATCGGTTATGTATTAGTTTCAGGTGTCCCTCACTTAACAGCTGACTTATTCTCATGGAAGTACTCAACAGATAACGTTTCAATGATGCCTTCAATTATCACAACAATCTACGTAATTGGTGGCTCATTACTTCTTGCTATTCCATTTGGTGTATTTGCTGGTTTCTACCTAGTAGAGTATGCTGGTAAAAATAACAAATGGGTTGAAGGTATCCGTATTGCGACTGATACCTTAACAGGTGTGCCGTCTATCGTATTTGGTTTATTTGGTATGCTAGCCTTTGTATCTGCAGCAGGATTCCAATATTCATTAATTTCAGGTATTCTTACTTCAGCAATTATGGTATTACCATTGATTATCCGTAATACTGAAGAAGCCTTAATGTCAGTCAAAGACAATCTACGTCAAGCAAGTTTCGGTTTAGGTGCTGGTAAATTACGTACTATCTTTAGAATCGTATTGCCAATTGCTATGCCAGGTATCTTGTCAGGTATCATCCTTGCTATCGGACGTATCGTTGGTGAGACAGCAGCCTTGATGTATACATTAGGTACATCAACATCACTACCTAATTCAATCTTCTCTTCTGGTCGTACATTGGCTCTCCATATGTATGTATTATCAAGTGAAGGTTTGCACCGTGATCAAGCGAATGCTACTGGTGTAATACTATTATTAGTTGTATTAGTGATCAATGGCTTATCTACATGGTTATCACAACGATTTACAAAAGGAGGACAAAATTAATCATGGTTGAAAACAACAATCTTAAAATTAAAATGCAAGCAGAAAACATGGACCTTTACTATGGTAACTTTAAAGCCTTAGAAGGTATCAACATGCCAATTTATGAAAAACAAGTAACAGCATTAATTGGTCCTTCTGGATCAGGTAAATCTACTTTCTTAAAAACATTAAATCGTATGAATGACCTTGTTGAAGGTTGTCGTATTGAAGGTAAAATTACATTAGACGGTAAAAGTATCTTTGACCGTGACATGAACTTAAATACGTTACGTAAAAATGTAGGTATGGTTTTCCAACAACCAAACCCATTCCCAATGTCAATCTATGACAATGTTGCTTACGGACCGCGCACTCATGGTATCCGTGACAAGAATGAATTAGATGAAATTGTTGAAACTTCATTACGCGGTGCTGCAATCTGGGATGAGGTAAAAGATGACTTAAACAAAAACGGTATGGCTATTTCTGGGGGGCAACAACAACGTGTTTGTATCGCGCGTGCCTTAGCAGTTAAACCTGACGTATTATTAATGGATGAGCCAACTTCAGCA
>NZ_JBOEQF010000347.1:0-2038 GCF_050689315.1 Aerococcus sp. L_32 | reverse complement strand
GTAGGTTCACTATACGTAACCTTAATCGCCTTCGTGTTGGGCGTACCAACAGGTGTATTCACTGCGATGTTTATGGCATTTTATTGCCCTCCCAAATTACATAAAGTTTTGAAACCAGCGATGAACTTAATGTCTGGTATTCCTTCTATTGTATTTGGTTATTTTGGTTTACAAGTATTGGTTCCAGGACTTCGAACCTTTGCAAGATCTTTAGGAATTGCATCAAATGGTATGAGTATCATGACAGCGGGTATTGTTTTAGCAATTATGATTTTACCTACTATTATTACCATGTCTGAATCTTCCTTACGTGCAGTGCCAAAAACTTACTATAATGCGTCAGTTGGATTAGGCGCTGATCATGATAGAACGTCTTATGTTATCATGATGCCGGCTGCTAGATCAGGGATTTTCTCTTCTATCATATTAGGTATTGGGCGAGCTGTTGGTGAAACAATGGCAGTTATCATGGTTGCAGGGAACCAAGCAATTTTTCCACGTGGCTTATTCCAAGGTGCACGTACAATGACTGCTAATATCATCTTAGAGATGGCTTATGCAACTGGTACTCACCAAAACGCCTTAATTGCAACAGGTGCAGTATTATTTGTTATTATCTTGATTATCAATGGTATCTTCGCATATGTTAAGAGAACGGGGGTAAATAGCTAATGTCTAAAGTATTACGTGGACTCACATATTTCTTTGCAGCAGTTACTTTCGCTTCTCTAATTTGGATTGTTGGTTACGTATTAGTGTCTGGTGTACCACATTTAAGTACCGATCTTTTCTCATGGAAGTACACTACAGATAACGTTTCAATGATGCCGTCTATTATTACAACCCTTTATGTTATCGGTGGATCGCTATTATTAGCTATTCCATTCGGTGTATTTGCTGGTTTCTACCTAGTAGAGTATGCTGGTAAAAATAACAAATGGGTTGAAGGTATCCGTATTGCAACTGATACCTTAACAGGGGTTCCATCAATCGTATTCGGTTTATTCGGTATGCTAGCCTTTGTATCCGCAGCAGGATTCCAATATTCATTAATTTCAGGTATTCTTACAACGGCAATTATGGTATTACCATTGATTATCCGTAATACTGAAGAAGCCTTAATGTCAGTTAAAGACAATCTACGACAAGCAAGTTTCGGTTTAGGTGCTGGTAAATTACGTACTATCTTTAGAATCGTATTACCAATCGCTATGCCTGGTATCTTGTCAGGTATCATCCTTGCTATCGGACGTATCGTTGGTGAGACAGCAGCCTTGATGTATACATTAGGTACATCCACATCACTACCTAATTCAATCTTCTCATCTGGTCGTACATTAGCATTACATATGTATGTATTATCAAGTGAAGGTTTACACCGTGATCAAGCGAATGCTACTGGTGTAATACTATTGTTAGTTGTATTAGTGGTCAACGGCTTATCTACATGGTTATCACAACGATTTACAAAAGGAGGACAAAATTAATCATGGTTGAAAACAACAATCTTAAAATTAAAATGCAGGCAGAAAACATGGACCTTTACTATGGTAACTTTAAAGCCTTAGAAGGTATCAACATGCCGATTTACGAAAAACAAGTAACAGCATTAATCGGTCCTTCTGGATCAGGTAAATCTACTTTCTTAAAAACATTAAACCGTATGAATGACCTTGTTGAAGGTTGTCGTATTGAAGGTAAAATTACATTAGATGGTAAAAGTATCTTTGACCGTGACATGAACTTAAATATGTTACGTAAAAATGTTGGTATGGTTTTCCAACAACCAAACCCATTCCCAATGTCAATCTATGACAACGTTGCTTATGGACCACGTACTCACGGTATCCGTGATAAGAATGAATTAGATGAAATTGTTGAAACTTCTTTACGTGGCGCTGCAATTTGGGATGAAGTAAAAGATGACTTAAACAAAAATGGTATGGCTATTTCTGGGGGGCAACAGCAACGTGTTTGTATAGCTCGTGCCTTAGCAGTTAAACCTGACGTATTATTAATGGATGAGCCCACTTCAGCT